>NZ_JAWLIQ010000008.1:0-187282 GCF_033485175.1 Sporosarcina sp. YIM B06819
TCCCTCGCTACGCTCAGTCCAGGGTCTTCAGCCCGTGCTGTTCCCGCAGGAGTCGCCGCCTTACGCTCCAATCAACGAAAGTGGAACTTCATATTTAAGAATATTGAAATTCATATACGAAATTTATCCATACAATGGTTAATGGCAACACGGTACATCCATCTGGCAAAAGAATCGGTCCTATCATATTTCCCAAGTTGCTCATACACTTTAATAAAGGCTTCCTGCACTAAATCCTGAGCATCATGTGGATTTTTTGTCATCCGCAAAATTGTTGCAAATAAAGGATTCTAATATTTATTAATCAGATGTGCGTAGGCTTGCTTATTCCCTGCAAGCACTTCTTGAACCCATAGATTATCCTCTTGCATCATTTACCTCCTCACTCAAACGACCATGCGCATGTCTCGTTTTGGACTTTCACTCAGTATAACGGGTTAGACTTTTCATTCGTTTCACTTTTAGATGAAATAAAAAATCCCACTCGACTGGATATGCAACCAGTGAGTGAGATTTCTTCAATTATACTTTGCTAGTATAATACGCATTTAAATCATTATAATATTTATTCAAAGAAGAAGTGGACACTTCAAACCACTCTGCAATTTCCTTAATCGTTAATTGTAAGGGCTCAAATAAGCCATTTTCCTGACCAAAACGAATGGCACCTGCTGCAATCGCTACCTCTTTACGAGCGTTTGGTTGCTGTTCCACCAAATAATCTTCAAGTACTTCTACTAACTTATCAGTTTGTCGCTCATTTTTCTCTAAAAAATCGACGGCTTCGAGCAGGACACCTGCTTCAAAATTGGTGAATTCTCCTCCACCATAGCCATCTTCTCCAAGTAGCTGCCAAAATGCGATACCATTTTCTTTTAAAAATGTTGAAACGGGCTGTTGTTGCGCTTCAAACTGCTTCGCAAACTGCCCAAACACTTGTTGATGATCTGTCGGGAAGAATAGTAAACTTGATACTGCTAAATAATGATTGTCCTTCGTTGTTCCATCTGGCAAGATGAAGCAATAGAGATGCACTCCTACTGGGACTGGTTTTTCACTTTCACGTCTTAACTGTATTGTTTCATCTTCGAAAATACTCTTCACAGATAAATAAGCATCGTCTACTGCAACAACTTCTCCGATGAAAGCACGTGGGTTGTTCCATGTCTCCAATACCCGTAGTACAGATGGACGAATAATTTTCTTACGTTGCTTATCCAAATAGCTTGTCCAAATCTCCGGTTTATGATGGAAAAAGAATTCATCCACTGCAATTGCTTCAATCATTTCTTCTATTAAATAGCTCTGTAACGATTCCTTCCACTTGTTCGCAACTTGCAGGTAATCCCCTATGTCACGTCTTTCAGGATACTCTTCATAGAAAGCTTGCAAAATGCGTTCTAATTCTTCTACCTGCACTGCTTCTATTGAAAATGCCGCTTTCGATTCACAGCATTTTTTATACTTCTTGCCACTGCCACATAGGCATGGCTCATTACGTCCTATCATATAAACACGTCCTTTAATCATTAACTCTATATGATTATACATGATTACTAATGGGTTAGACATGTTTTTCAGTCGCCTTAAACAGTCATAATATTCATCATTTTGCTTTATCAAAAGATAATACGACAAAAAAACTCTTTCTACGACTATGTATCGTAGAAAGAGCATTTTTAAGGCATGAAAGGTGGCTCTTAGTCCCTAGGTACAAATGTTTTACAATCTGTTTCTTCACTACTCGTTGCCTTTTTACCTTTTTGGCTGACGACATAAATGGATTTCGCACTGCATTTGTCCCCAGCACTCCAAAACTTACAGTTATTCACTTCACATAGGATTTCTTGAGCCATCGTGTCACACCTCCTTTTTGTTAGCATGAACAAAATCGGAGAGAATGATACTTTTTTTCTGAACAATACCTAATATTAACCAACAACTTCACCTTCACGTCGAAAGAAACCAAACACGCCAACTGTTTGCACAATGTTTGTAAAAGCCGTTGGATCGATTTCCTTAATAATCGTTTCCAAATCATATAACTCATAACGTGTAATCACCAAATACAGCATGTTCTTATCTTCCTTTGAATAAGCACCTTTTGCCGGAAGAATCGTAATACCTCGTACCATTTTTTGATGAATGGCTTGTTGCAATTCATCCACCTTACTTGTCACAATCATGGCTGTCACTTTTTCATGACGTGTATGAATCATATCAATGACGACCGTTGTGACGTACAACGTCAACATCGTATACAACGCATTTTCCGGCTCATAGACAATACCCGCCAACACGATAATCACACCGTTTAACAGTAAAAAGTACATACCAATTGGTTTATCGCGCAAACGTGATAACACCATCGCTACAATATCCATGCCACCAGTCGAAGCACCCAACTTTAACGATAACCCAACACCGACTCCAGCAATCACACCGCCAAATACGGCATTTAAAATAATATCATCTGACACAGATAATACCGGTAGTAGCTCCATAAAAGCTGTCGTAAAAATAACCGAAACGATACTATAAATGGTAAATCCTTTGCCTACTTTGAACCATCCTAATATAAAGACCGGAATATTGAACAGTAACAATAAAACCCCTGTACTAATACGGATATCCATAAAATCTTCAAACACACTAGACGTCAGCTGTGCCGCGCCGGCAAATCCACTCGCATAGACATTGGCATTGATCAAAAAGAAGTTAAGTGAGACGGCTACTAAAAAAGAGCCAAAAATAACAATAATAATCCGTTTTGCTTCAATAAAAAACATAAGTACCTCCATTTCGTGTGAATAAAACAACATTTTCGATGAACTAAACAATGCCTCGCCTACACTAGGCAACGTTTCTGATAAGTTAAACAACACTTGGCCCAAGCTACACAACGATTCCTGCATTTACGCAGATGTTCAACCTATTCACTACACCCATTATAACAATATTCCCCAAAATAAAGAAGATATCTTACCCGCCAGTCAATCCCACGGGAAAGTATCTTCTCCATTTTCTCATGCCATTTTCAACAAAGCCTGTTCTCCAGTCATTCCTACATGAATACCTAGCCGCTCCGCTTCCAGTGTAATTGACTCCATTGGCGCTTGTAGCAGTTGCTCAATTGTCTTGACCCCAACTGCTCGCCCTGCAATTATTTTTCGATCCTGTAACTGCGTGTTCAGTAGCCCTACATCTAACGCACCACACATAATATAGCCATTATCATTAGATACTGTTAACAACGTCGTTTTCGGTAAACATACTGTCACCGCCGTAAATGTATGACCTTCAATGTCAATAGATGTCGATGTAATCATCTTACCCGCCCCTTTCCTTTCTATACATATGGAAGGGGCTCGTAAGATGTTCATCTGTTACAGGCGCATATCAAATAAGCGTACACTTTTTACTTCATTAACCCCTTTCAATATCCGTGTCATCCACCAGAGGCTTTATCCTCGACTTTTATTAGGAGACACCAAAGCATATCTTTCCCATCTTCTACTTTTCCATCGGAAATACATTATAACCGCACGCGTCCATTCATCCGCCGCAATGGCTAACCAAACACCGACGAGTCCCATATCAAATACGAACACCAATAAATACCCCAGTGGCAAACTCATCGCGACCATTGAAAAAGCACCAATGATTACTGGATATTTAGCATCTCCAGCTGCACGTAACGAAGAAATGACGATAATATTAATCGTCCGCCCAGTTTCTAGCAAAATACTTAGCAATAAAACGGTTGCCCCTATTTTAATAATGTCTGCATTATCTGTAAATAAGCCCATTAATGGATAGCGGAATAAAATAACGAGCGTAACCATTGATACTGTGAATACCAATGCCCATTTAACGCTAAACCAAACACTTGTATACGCCTGATCTTTTTCATTGCCACCGACAAAGCGACCGACAATAATGGCCGTTCCCATGCCAATCGCAATGGCGAATAAATACGTAAACATCGAGATATTCACAGCGTATTGCCTCGCTGCTAAGGATTCCGCCCCTAAATACGTCACATAATACAAAAAGACAATTTGACAGCCTTGGTACATCACTTGCTCAAACGCAGATGGAATACCAATCTGTAATATTTTCCGAATGTATTCTTTCGATAATGTAATATAATAGCGCCACTCCACACGGTACTCCATTACGCGATACAATAACCAGAAAAACACAAGCAATGCCAAGAACCGGCTAACAACAGAAGATATCGCCGCCCCCTGCACACCTAATTCTGGAAAACCAAACTTCCCGAAAATCAGTACATAGTTACCCACTACGTGAATAATATTCATACCCAATGACACAAACATCGTTTGCTTTGTAAAACCATGCACACGAATAATCGCTGACAATGAATTGATAATCGCTTGTAGGAAAATGGCTCCTCCAACAATGATTAAATACTTGGATGCATGTTCAAGTACATCCCCTTGTAAATTCATCGCTACCATCATATGCTTTGAAAATACGATGAAAATCAAACTCATAACAAGCCCAACAAGTAAGTTCAACGTAACTGCTAACGCTGAAATTTTGGAGGCTTCGAGATACCTTTTTGAGCCTATATATTGTGATACTACAATCGCTGCGCCATTCCCCACGACTTCAAGAATAAGTATCGCAATATGGACATACTGATTTGCCGCCCCCACACCAGACACCGCATCATCTGATAACGCACTCAACATGAATGTGTCCGCAATCCCCATTAACATAAACAGAAACACTTCTAAAAAAATTGGCCACGTCAGATGAAATAAATTCAACTGCTTGACAGGGCTATTCTTTGCCGTCATTTAAACGCCTTCTTTTCTGTATCCATTTTCAAACAAGACATAGTTTACCATAGATTCCGAATAAATCACTTTCTTTTTCTCAATAAAAAAAGCAGTACCCTTTCATTACGAAGGATACTGATTTCCCATTCCTAGTTTTTTTTCACAAGTCAACAGAATCAAACATTCTAACTCTAGGGAGACATAGCTATTAAATCCAGATTCCTTATGACTTTAACAATACCCCTGATATTATTTCCCCATGATCAGCTTTGGTTCCTTGATCAACAGATTGCAGTACGCTGACCGTTATTAAAGCCAATCGAAAATCGTTTTTTTCTAGTTCAGCCAAAATAACAACCGCCATTGTTAACATTTCCCTACTACACTTCTTTACCTGTTTTCGTAGTTTCAAAACTATCTTCCCTACACAAAATACAGTCCTTCCGTATGTGGCAATGGAATAGGGAAAATCGTTTGCAACGCCACGAATGCAGATCCCCCGTGTGGATCAAACAACAGCGCTACCAACTCGTCTACCCCCAGTGATATTTTCGACTCCTTATGATAACGAAAAATCACATGATCGTCCTCCAATGTTTCAACGGTGAGATTTTGAGCTACTATAGGATTTTTGTCGTATACATAAGGCATTAATTGATCAATCAGTCTTGCCGCATTCACAATATGAATGGTTCCAGCATTCTGGATTTCCTTATAGGGATACGCGCTTAGTTCTTCACGCAATTTTTCATGCCAGGGAATCGTTAATTCAATTTCTGACACAACATCATTTTCCAACAGATTCAGCAAAATTCCGTAGATAGCTTTAGAATCGCCACCCCATTCCGTTACAATCGCCTGTTCTTTTGTACTATTTTCAGTAGGCATCCCCATCACTACATACCCTTCTATCACACCATCCTGACTAGCCACATATAACGACTGTTTCATTTTGAAAATACTCGCAAAACCACTCGCCTCAAGGAGAACCTGCCATTCCCATATACTATTATCAAACCGGACTTGGGTTGCTCGTTTTATCCGATCGATTTGAAATAGATCTGCCGGTTGACCTCTTCGTATCTCCCCTACATATCCTGCTTTATTTACAGTCGATTTATTGATTAAATAAGAATAAGTTTTGCCGAAATGATAACATTGATTTCGCATATACATCCCACGGTCTCCAGAAACGAATAATAATGACGCGGCTGCATGATTGATATACCGATAGATTTCCTTCAAGATTTTTGTCGATATCCCTTGTTTCCGATACTCTTCATGCGTGCAAACCGCTCCGAGTGAATAAACAGTCAGCGAAGCTTCACCAATCTGAATGGTAGCAGGAACTAATCCCATAAAACTCACTAGCCTATCCCCATCAAAAGCACCAAAGGATTGCTGCAATTGTGGCGAGAAAACATGTGGAAACGCCTCGCCCATTGATGTATGTCCTTGCTCACGGAACGTATCATCGGCTAATTGGATTGCTTGTTCAAATTCGGCTGGCTTTAGTTGTCGGATTTCCATAAATCCTTCTCCTCACTTAACATTTTTTAAATACACGCCATATTTCTTCCACGGGTCAAAATCTAATTTTTTATAAAAGTCCACTAAAATCGTCCAATCAATAATGATCGCTTCAATATTGCGCTGTTGTAAATAAGCCATTGCCGCTTGAACAATCGCTAATCCATAGCCCTGCTTTTGTTCGTTCGCATCAATTCCTAATGGACCAATACCACCAACTTCCTCATTAAAAAGAGGACTCCAATAAACGTTTTGTGCAATGAATGGTGATTGGCTATCATTTATCCTACAAAACCCAATGATTTTATCGTTCTTTTTGATGACTACAAATTCACGGCCATTCCCATTCATCTCAAAATACTTCATAGTTTCATAGACCCATCTTCCTGGAAAACATCTTTCTAAAAACGAAATCAGGTCTGCCTGCTCTCCTTTTTTTAGTATTGAAAATGTAACTAAATCATCAACAGGTAAGTCATATTTTTTATTCAAATAATTTATTAAATCAAATGTGTCAATCCTCTTAACATAGCCATGCTTTTCTGCCCATTGTTGTACAGCCTGATATTGACCCGGTATGCCTGAGAAGTAGTGAAATGGATCTCCTGCCAATTGGATTTCCTCAATGCCATGAACTTTTAAACCAACTTCCGCACGGTCGTATAATGCCGTACCAATCCCTTTTCCACGATGGTCACTGTCCACTAACAGCACTTGAATCCATCCTCTTTTAAGGTCCATCTTCACGTCGATCGTTTCTTGCCAACGTTTTGCTACTACAAACCCAATCACCTGGTCATGTTCATCAACCGCCATATAAGAACTATCATAAGAAACGTTTAAATCATCAAAACTATTTTGTTTAAACAATTCTTCACGCATTGGGAATTCAGCGGCCAATTCTTTATTCCATAAATCCACTAACTCTGCTAGTCTATTACGATTCCAAGCAATGATGTTCATCTAATCCCCTCCTCATTCTTTCCCGAACGTTTCTGTCATTCGTTTAATCGGATCATCTACCTTATCTGCGCCCCATTCCACCACTTGATTAGCTTGTAAAAGCTCTTGCCTTAATTGTCCATAATCCACTTCTTGGACAGTTGTTTTATGCTTATAGGCAAGGGCTGCAGCCGTAGCTGCCGACTGACCTAATATCATAAATATCGGCTCCATTCGAATTGAACCATAAGCAATATGCGAGCTAGAAAGGCATACAGGGACAAGTAAATTGGTACATTCCTCAGTCTTCGGACGAATGGAACGATACGAAATTTCATAAGGACCGATTGGCACCTGAACATCTCCCTCATTCACGCATCTGCCATCGATGACAACGCGTCGACAGTTATGTGAATCCATATGGAATGAAGCTAAACCAATTGAATCATCCACAAAGGTCTGTTGCAGGCAATTGCGATCTGTCATGACATAATCAGAAATCATTCTTCTGCCTTCACGAATATACAACTGATGCGGCCAGTGTCCCGTTGTTTCAAACTCATCTTTCGGCAACCCCCAAGCAGCTACTTCCTCCCGTATCGCAACAGGAACCCGGGAATCATTCGCTAAAAAATACAGCATCCCAAGATCATACGTTAAGTGATCCTGGAAGATTTCCTCACGTCTTTCATAACTACCTTCAGGCCAATCATAATTCATCCCAATATTGTCTGTTGAGAACGCACCATAATTATTCAGATCAGATTTTCCGTTTGGCAGCATCGTATGGAGGTTCATTGCATCCCAAACACCAGCCTGAATATACCGGAGTAGTAGCTGATATCGCTCTGCATCATAACGGGGTGGCTGCGGAAAAGGAACACGATTCTCCGGATTTTTCGTCAAGCAAACCCGGAAATTATACGCTTGAATCCGATGATCCCCTTGTCCTTGATAGCCTAATTCCCCTGGATCATCCTCCGTAATTCCCGGTAATAGGCCACTCTCCGGCTGCCCTTGCATCACATAAGGATCGATCCACTTTTCAAATTTATGATGTGGCGCACCAAACTGGATACCATTATAAATTTCTTGATGCGTTGCGTTTGATTCCCGCCCAACAAAATAGCTAACCCCTGATTTCGCTAATAAATCACCTTCGTAGCTACAATCCATGAAAAACTGTCCTTGATAACGTTGCCCATCTTCCATGCCAATTTCAATGATCTTCCCATTCTCTTTGATAACCTCTGCTAAATGCTGGTTAAAATATACTGGAATATCATAGTCTTTCATCCATTTCTCAAACACATAGCGAGCTGCCTTCGGTTCAAATGTCCATTGCTTTTCTTTTTGGTAGTACTTCGCAATTTCTTGATAAAACTCTCGGGAAAGACCTCCAACCGCTTCTTCTGCACCAAGATCCGTCGCACCTAATCCACTTGCAGTCATCCCACCAATATGTTGACTGAACTCAACGATGGCAACAGTAAGACCCATTCTCGTCGCCTGAATAGCTGCTGTAATCCCAGCCGGCGTTCCCCCGTAAATAATAAGGTTTTTCTCAACAATTGCTGCATTGTCTACTTTTTCTGCTGGCACATAATAATGTAATTGACTAAAGTCCATCCTCAAAACCTCCTTTTAAAGTCCATTCACCTTTATATATTTCGGCCGTCTTTTTAAGATAATAAAAGTAAATCAACATCATTTCTTTTGTCGTAAATGCATGATAATTATAATTAGTTTGAATGACTAATAATGATTCAGTATCGGCCAAATTCCATGTAGAAAAACAATCATATACTTCACGTAAATAGGCTGGAATCATCAAATGATTCATTGGTTCATGAACTTTTTCCGGATCAACTACCCTAGCTGGAAATAGGGACGAATTCCATTTTGTATGTTGGGAAACCAGTTTCTCTAATTCTATAAGCATGTCACGGAATACAACTTTATCTTCATTGAACATTGCGAAATATTCTTCGACAACGACCTCATACTTTTCTCCCCAAGCAATTCGGGAATAAACGTAATTATTCAAATGGTGAATCCATTTCCACGGGTAGTCAGCCATTCGCACAGGTTGCTTTTGGTGTGTTGGCACAATTAAATTTAACACGCCATTGATAGCCAATTGTTTATAATCCTGCAAATCCTGCTGAATTCTCATAAGAAGTGGGGGGAATAACTCTGATAACATGAAATGATCACTATAATACTCCAAAACCGTTAACGATCTCCCTTGTTTTCGAGCCTGCTCGTTCCAGTCCCGCAATGCTTGATAAGCCCTCTCTTGTCGAGGTTCATTGGCATCAATTCCCGATGAGTAATCCCTTCCCCAATAAGCGTACAAAGCATCAACTTGATTAGACGCTTCCGTTTGATGCTCCCTTTCTAACATGTTCCAAGACAAACCGGCATTGTAGACAATATATTCTACTTCTACTTGTAGCCCTACTCCATTAAGCGCAAGCTTCAATTTTTCAGTAAAACGAATATAGGTCGGTAAAAATCCATGGGCGTTTTTCTCATCAATTCCGATATCTTCAGGCCACAACGAGATTCTAGTCACCACTTTGTTTTCCAAGCAAATTGCAACGATTTTATCAATGACTTTATCCTGAAGATATGTATTTTCAGCAAAAAACTTTAGTTTTTCGTCTCGCCCAAGCATGTTACCAGCCGATTCTTTTTGTATCTCTTTAAGCAAGTAACTTAAACTATGCCCGCCCAACGTGACATGAACACCTCGTTTTCGCAAGGCTGGAGTCACATACGACTTGATAGCATCCCATAAGAAAAACGTAAAGAAATACTCATTGTGTCCATTTTTAACTCCCCAATCAATAAGGGTTTGAATATAAACGGGATCATTAATTGTTTCAAGTATATTGCCACGCCTCGCAAACAATGGTTCGTAAATCGTTAACTCTTCTTTCGTCGTGGATATCGGTTTAACAATGGTCTCTTTGTCCAACTCAATCCAGCGATAGCCAAACTGCTGTCTACAATACCTGTACACGCCATAAAGAATCGAACGCGGCTCATTGCCAATAATCCACACATCATTGCCTACGCTAACGTATGAAAAACCATCATACTTTATTGTAATAGTGCTGTTCTTATTCCCGAGTGCACGATAGTCGTTTGCTCTAATTAGAATGATTCTCTGACGATTCTTACTAGGTTCAATGAATGTTGATTGACCACCAATCGTACTTTCGTATCCAGCTTCTCGCATAAGCCTTCTTAACTCTTCAACGGCAAACAATACGGTTTCGTGATTATCCCAATAAATAATGTTAGTTATGATGATCTACACCTTTCTTTTTTCAGCATTAAAAGGACACCACTAGTGCCCTTTTTGATTTCATTAACTCATTTAATACTACCTGCTGTCATTCCTTCTATAAATTTCTTTTGAGCAAAGAAAAATATGATTAATAAAGGTATTGTCGCTAATGTCGTTGCACTCATTAAATGATGCCATGCAGTACCCGTCTCATCAGTAAATAGGGATAATCCAATTGGCAATGTCATGAGTTCTCGCGAATTAATAAATATCAATGGATATAAAAATTCATCCCAATTCGCTAAAAATGTAAATATTGTCAATGTTGATAGAGCTGGGATGGATAACGGTAACATAATTCTCCAATAAATCTTAAACTTTGAGCAGCCATCCATTATTGCCGCCTCTTCTAATTCTTTAGGTATCATAATAAAAAACTGTCGCATTAAAAAGACACCAAAAGCACCAGAGGCACCAAATGTAGGTAATAAAATTAATGGAAGATGCGTGTTAATAAGCCCAATATCACGCATGAATAAAAATAATGGAATGATCGTCACTTCCGCAGGAATCATCAGGACACTTAATAACAACAGAAAAATTACATTTCTACCCATGAATTTAATTCTAGCAAAAGCATACCCAGCCATTGAAGAAAATAACAAGACCAATAGTGTAACTAATACTGCTATATAAATACTATTCCAATATTGTTTCAAAAAAGTTGAATTACCTAATACATCCGTATAATTGGCCCATCTAATCGGGTTAGGTAGAAATTGCGTGAAGGTTTTGGCAGGTTCCTTTAAAGAAGTAGCAATCATCCATAGTAACGGACCAATCATTAAGAATGTTATTAATAAAAGTGTAATATATTTAAATAGGTTTCTACCTTTATTCTTCATAGAAAACCCACCTCTTTCTAACAACCCAAGATAAAATGGTGAATCCTAGCAAAATAAAGAACAACACAAATGCTAACGCCGATGCATAGCCCATATCGAAATGCTTAAAGGCTGTTTCCCAAATGTAGTACACTAGCACCTTAGTACTATCAACTGGTCCACCACGAGTCATAACGTAGATTTGTCCAAATACTTTCATAGCACCAATTGTAGTAATAATCATCGTTAAAAATACTGTTGGTGTAATTAGTGGTAATGTTACGCTTCTAAACTTTCTAAAACTAGTTGCACCATCAAGCTCCGATGCTTCATATAATTCTACTGGGACTTGTTGCATCGCAGTTAAAAATAAAATCATGTTTAACCCAACATTTTTAAGAACACTTACAAAAATAACTACCGGTAAAGCAGTTGATACACTTAGCAGCCATGAAGGCCCTTCTATGCCTACCAAAGCTAACATTTGATTAATAAATCCTAATTCAGAGGCCAGCAAATACTTCCAAACAATTGACCAGACAATTAACGATGTTACTACCGGTACAAATATAGCTGTTCTAAATAAGCCAATCCCAAAGAACTTCTCCCTTAACAGGGATGCTAAAAACATTGCCAAAAGTATATTAAAAGGGACTAATCCTAAACTAAATAATAAAGTATTCACTAACGATTTAATAAATGTAGGATCTTGAATCAACGTTTCGTAATTCTTCATCCCCACAAAGGTTTCTTCTCCTAGTAGCGGCCAATCATTTAAACTAATAAAAAAAGCATATAATAATGGACCAAACATAAATATTGAAAATCCTATTAACATAGGTGAGACAAATAACCAGCCTGTTATATTGTCACTCCATTTAGAATTAAGCTTTTTTCCTTTACTGAAGTGTCCAACCATTTATCTCACCCTCATTAAACGTTCTTAATTTCCTTTTTAGTAAACCTTGAAACTGTTTCAAAAATAGATTCAACTGTATGACCAATTGTTACAGCGCCTAGCATAACTGCATTGATACCGATTTCCTGAAGAATTATTAAATCTTCTGGCACAATCTTTTTTTGCGAAGGAACTACAAGCGGCAACTTCGTTTTTTCTCGATAACTTTTATAAGAAATTAAATCTTCAAAGTTCAACGGTTTTCCATAGTCTTCTTTTTTTACAATCGATAGTTCAACTGCTTGTATATTAAATGACTCGATACCCCCTATCCATTCATGGCAAAACTTATCGTCGACTGCCACTGTACATTCCAGGTCACTCTGAAGTAGCATTTTCGAACCAATATCTTTTGCATACAGTGAGTAATAGTTAAAACCTAGCTCTTTTAACTTTGTTGTATTTGCAGTAAGTACCTTATCAATTTCATCACCTAGCACAATACCAATTGGCCCATTGAATGTTATCCTTACTTCTTTAAACATCTCTTCATAATCCTGAACATCTTTGAAATCATTTCCGCTAGCTCGGTGTGAAACATTAATATGAAACTTGAGCGCATCTGCCCCCGCATCGATAGCCGCCTGCGCTAAATCCATACGGTTTTCTGGAAGGCTCACAATGACGGACATTTTTTCACTACATAACAACTTCTTTAATGTTGCTTCCAATTTCAATACCCCCTTTATAAGATTAAAAGTAACGGATAAAAAACCGTTACTTTTAATCTGGTCTTGTTATTGTAATAAAGGCTTGATATCATTTTCCATTTGTTCAAGTATTGCAGCCGGGGATTCCATTTGTGCGTACAGCTTATCAATTCCTTTGATAATTTCACTTTCAATTTTTGTCCAGTCTTCATGTAACGGGTATGTGTAGCCATCATTCATCTGATCAATCATAGCCAGCTGAATAGATTCTCTAGATGGATTATTTGGGATGTTAATGAACTTATCAGATTCCAGCACACTTTTTCTTGCTGGAACAAAAAATTCTGACTGTGCTTGAATACCTACTTCACTCGCCAAAAATTTAAGTAACTTTTTTGCCTCTTCCGGATGTTTACTGCCCTCGAATGCAACAATGCCCGCTTGCCCTAGTAATGGAGCCCTCCCATTAGGCCCTTTTGGCAGTGGAGCAATATCCCATTCAAAGTCAGTGATTTGTCTTGCATTTGTCATATAACTATACATAGCGGAATACATACCAACTTTTCCGCCTTCATATTCAATATTCTCGCCTGGTGGTACATGTGATTTATCCTCGAACATCATACGATTTAGCATCTCAAATGTCTTAATTCCTTCTGGAGAATTCCACTTGAATTCTTTCATATCGTCAGAAAACATTGATCCACCATATGAGATTGTATGAGAAGGTAAGGTTGCGAAGTTAGTCCATTCCCTAAATAATCTTGCTCCATATGTTCGATTGGTTCCTTCACCAGCTGATAAAGCTTTAGCAGCTTCTTCAAATTGTTCCCATGTCCATTCACCCTTAAGTGCTAGTTCCGTCGGTGTTTCTAAACCAGCCTCTTCGAACATCGTTTTGTTGTAGTACAAAATCATCGGTGGTGTAGAAAATGGTAACCCCAAAAGTTTTCCATCATGTTTCCATAATTCCAGAGTGGAAGGGATAAAATCATCCATATCAAAGGCTGCATCCTCACCAAACTCTGAAAGATCACTCAAAATATTATTCTTTTTAAATTGGGATACCATTGCTTCTGAAACCCAACCTACATCCGGCAATTCATTTCCAGCGGCAAGTACGGACATCTTTTGCTGATAATCTGGAAACGGGATCAAATCAATCTTCACTTTAATGTTTGGGTTTTCCTCATAAAACCCTTTGATAACTTCCTCATACATTCCCGCGTGTTGATCATTTCCCCATATGGAGAACGTTAACTCGACGTCCCCTTTTTTATCAGTACTAGTTGCCCCTTCCCCCTTACTCTCGCCCGTTGAATCCTCGTTACTGCAGGCAGCAAGGAAAATCATTACCAGACTGAAAATCAACAATAAATACTTTTTCATAGCCTTCCCTCCCTTGTATTCTTATTACTATAATACTAATAATGAAAGCGCTTTATAATTAATCTATATTAAGAAAAGGTTTGTAATATTAAGATTTCTCATTTTTTATGCCTATATTGATAAGGGGTCTCCCCAACTGTTTTTTTAAAAACGACAGAAAAATGTTTTGAATTCGTATAACCCACTAAATAGGCGATATCATATATTTTGAGATTCGTTTTAGTTAATAATTCTTTAGATTTATCTATTCTTTGTTGAATGATGTAGTCTGATAACTTTATAGTTGTTTGTCGTTTGAATAGCTGGCTAATATAATTTGGATGAAGATTTAGCGCATTTGAAATGAAATGTAAAGTGATCTCTTTTTCTAAATTCTCTTTAATGACATCTTTAATTTTACTGATGTTTGCAGACTCACTTGGATCACTCAAACCTTTTTTAGCACTAGACTCATTATCTATATTTTGAAGAATACTTGCGAGATCACTTCTACTTATGGGTTTTAACAAATAGTCTTTTACACCTAACTTTAACGCCTCTCTTACATAGCTAAAATCATCGTGACCACTAATAACGATTACGGACACTGATGGATGCCTTTTTTTAAAGTAAGAGATGAAATCAATACCATTCATCTCTGGCATCCTAATGTCTGTAATCACAAGATCAGGTACTTCTATATTTGCAATTTCAAGAGCTTCATAACCGTTAGATGCTTCCCACATAACCTTATAGCCAGTTATAACATCCTCCAATAATTTCTTTATTCCTATTCTTATTACTTTTTCATCATCCACTAACAAAACTTTTTTCAAACTTATCACCTATTTTCTAATGATGATTTCTACCTCTGTCCCTTCGCCCTCTTTTGATGAAATATGTAACATACTATTAATCCCATGAATAAGTCTTAACCGTCTATTGATATTCACCAACGCGATGCCATTTTTATGTTGCGTCAAGTTTTCACCATCGTTATTATTCAATGTACTGTACTTTAATGACTCTTTTATCTTTAATAGTCCACTATCATCTATCCCAGAGCCATTGTCACTCACTGATATAGTAAGTGCAGATCCTATCATTTTAACTTTCACAAGTATCTCAACTCTTTTAACTCTATTACTATAGCCATGCATGACTGAGTTTTCGATTAGTGGTTGAATGATATATTTTGGCACCAAATGATCCACAACCTCTTCCTCTACTTGCCAATAAACATCGAGAGCATCTTCTAATCGATTCTTCATAATACTTACATACGTTTTCGCGAATATTATTTCTTCTTGAAGTGGTATTTGTTGTTCTTCATTCTTCAAGCGATATCTAATTAACTTCCCCAATTGGGCAATCATATCTGAAATCTCAAATTGATCATTATTGATCGCTTTCATGTTAATTGATTCCAATGTATTAAAAAGAAAATGTGGGTCCATTTGAGACTGTAACGCCTTATATTCCGCTTCCGAATTTCTCAAACTTATTTCATACACTTCTTCGACCAAATAATCTATATCAAATAACATTCCGTCATACGCTGCTCGTAATTCTACTATTTCATCCTTAGACTGAATATGATTGCTGTTTGACAACTTATTCTTTTGAAACAAGCTAATTCTCATCTTTAACAACTCTAATGGCTTTAATAGATAATTCGTCAAATAGTAAGAAATAAGCACAGAAATCAGTAGGCAAAATCCTATTAATAGCAGTAAGAAAGAATTGAACTCTTTTATTTCACTATACAAATAATCTTTAGGAATAACATTGCTTATTTTCAAACCGGTTTTTGTTGATGTATGTGTTACACAAAGATACATCCGACCAGATTTTTTGTTTTCGACCCAACTTTGATTTTTTATACAATTCGCTAATAGATGGTCGCTCTGACTTCCCATGAAAGGCTCATTTTGCGCAGTAGAGATCTGCCAGTTCTCGCTTCCTAACTGTTGAGTAATCTCCTTTAGATACTCTGGTGAAAAATCAATTCTAATGACGCCTAGCTCCTGTTGATTTTCCGGGTCCCTTAATAGTCTTAAAAAACTGACGTATTTTTCCGTGTTATTTTTATAATAAATTGGATTTTCATCATAATATGTAATCCACCCACCTCTTTGTTCTTTCGCTTTTACATACCACTCTTGTTCTTGTAAATTAATATGATCTTCAATTCTATAATTATCCATATGACTAAATAATTGTCCGTTATTTGTGAATACATGCATACCATATATTTGATCTTTATTAAATGTAATGCTTGCTAAAAATAGTGAAAGTAATTGGATATGGTTATACTTTTTATAATTTTCAGGTGTATCCATATCATATTCTCTTAAAACATTTACCAATTCCTTGTTATATAATAATGTTATTGTAGATCTTGATGCATCTTCTAACATCAAATCTAAATTATGATTCAATTGTATAATTGTATTCTCTACTTTAGTAATAACTTCTTCGCTTTTAGAAGATATAAATATATGCTGTACAACTAATCCAACGATTATTAGCGGGAGTAATAATAGTAACGAAAAAGTAATGAATATCTTATTTCTTAAAGACATTCTGATATTCCCCCTGTTCTACTAATCTCGGAATGGCCGACCGCATCCTCAATAGTAAAAATATTCTTTCAATAATATCGCAACCCTTTATAATCTCCAATACGCTTTAACCTTTAACAATTCAAAAGTAAAAGGACACTAGATAGTGCCCTCTTTGACTCATTTACTATTCCCTGCTGATGAATCGATTTCATAATTCCCTATATCAATTGAAAAGTCGAATGATTGTATGACTATTCGATTGAATGTTCATGAATATGATGTTTTATTATCGTTGATTGGAGCGGAAGGCGGCGACTCCAACGAAAGCCGTCACTAAGAACGGCTTTTGCGAACAAAAGCAAAGCGTTGAGGGCAGGATGTAAAATTTCTGCAAAAAGGCGAAGAGTTTATTACAAAACGAACACTGCGCTGTTCGATTGACTGAATCCGTGCCCACGGAAAGCGTCCCCCTGAAGCGCAAATCAACCTTGTTCGGATTTCAGGATAATTGTTCTATAATGAAATTGATTCTATTACGCTTCCTCAATCTTCTTTTTGCAACTGACTCATAACAAACTCCAATTTCTTTTCTTCGTGTGATGGGACAATCTCATGCGGAAATTGCGGATAAACCTCAATCCTTTTGTCACTTGAATGGATATGATTGTATGCAGCGAAAACCGTTGATGGTGGTGTTACACTATCTTCTAAGCCAATCGCTAGTAATGCAGGGCAACTAATAGAATCACAGAAATGAGCACAATCAATATAACCTAATGTCTGCATCACTTGATCGTAAGTCTTATACTGCGGATCATTCCACTTGAAGTAATTCACAATTTCTAAACAGGGACCGTTAAGCGCAATGTCTAGCGCACGTTCAAAATGAGCTATGAATGGAAAGTCCGCAACAACAAAATCGACATTATTATCTAATCCGGCTGCACTAAGAGCTAATCCTCCACCTTGCGATGAACCCACAAGCCCAAACTTCGTCACCATAACCGGAAAGTCACTAGACCTAATCCAACTTAGTTGTACTAAAATATCTCTATAAACATTTGTATAATAATAGTTTTCTGGATTTTGAATTCCGTTTAACATCCAGCCTGGAATTCGACTACCATTGCCGTATTGTGCAAAATCAGGCGAATCTCCTTGCCCACGTATATCAAAAGTTACCACTGCAACGCCCAAAGCAGCCCATTTCAAGTAATCAATTGGCAGCCCACGACTACCGGTATAGCCATGAAAGCTTAGTATCACCGGACACTCTTTGACTGACTTCGGTTTAACAAAAAGCCCTTTTAATGGTGTCCTATCCCAACTTTCAAATACAATGTCAGCAACCTCAACTGTTGGTACTGAATAATCCCGCCACTCCATCACCACTTTGGGCTTGATTGTGGTCATTCTATTTTTTTGCTCACTCCAAAAAATATCAAAATCGGCAGGACGATTCACTAATTCAGGCTGATACGCTTGTAATTCTTTAAGCGGGAAATCCCCAACATGTCTACCCATTACTTGTCACACCCCTTATTGTTGTAAACCTAATAAAACTCTTTCGGCCACTCCAATTCAAATCCATCTCTTCTTAGATAATCTTGAAACGTTGTTAACAATTGCTTATTTTCCCTCACTGCCTTTGGCTCTGCATTATTTTTCAGACAAAAGGCAACTAATGCCCCGCAGGCTTCACCAATATTCCATTCAGTTGGCTGAAGGCGATAGCAACCATTCGTAATATGTGTTGTACCAATATTTTTGCAACCCGCCAACAGATTAGCTGTGTCTTTTGGGATTAGCGCACCTAAAGGAATATGGAAAGGTAATGCTTGTATATCCAGATAGGTTCTCCCCGTCATACTTGGATGTAGGTCTATGCTATATGAACCTATCCCAATCCGATCCTCATAAAATTTTCCGGTTTTCCCTTCATTACAATCAGGTGAAACGTCTTGCTCAACGATTGTATACTCCGCTTTTATCCGCCTTGATTCTCGAATATAAGGTGCTTTCGCCAATCCATCTTCCGTTGCAAATAAATCTTTGCGAAGTCGTAACCCTGGATAGCCTTTACCGCCATCAGGTCGGGCTGCTTCGGTTTGTAACCAATAGAGAAGTGACAAGCTTAACTGCTTTGCTTGATAGAGATTTCTATCCTTGTCAGCTTCGGGTACATCATAAATATTTCCTAAGAAATAATCACTTTGTGGCCAATTCATCAAGCTGACATCGCCAGCAGCCACTGGCGTATTAAATTGTTGTCTATCAAAAATACGTCGATATTCCCAAAGCGGAAAACCTGTGTCCTCACGAAAAAGCGTATATTGTCTTTTCTCTTTCGTAATCGGATGTGGTGCAAAAAAGCTTAAATAGTTATCTGGCCAAATAGTGGGATGGAATTCTTTCCAAAAGGCGTACATCGCAGGCTCCTGAATCGTGTGATCTTCTCCTGGTCGATATTCCATCCCAAGAACATATGTAAATGCTTGAATATCATTCGGGTCCGCAATTTCCAATGCATGAGGTTCATGTGTAGCTGCTTTTGCTTCTGCACCTGTTACATACTCAACAGCAGCCAATGGCAATAAATCCCCTGCTTCTGTTGCATCAATGAAATACGGCGCACTAGCCACCCCCTCTGTTTCTGTCATTGTATTTCTGTATGTAACGCCAGTGACTATTCTACCATCCCTCTTCACCGAAATAGCCACCGTGTTAGTCATAATCGTCAGCTGGCCCGTTAAAATAAATGGCATGAGCATTTCCTGTAAGACATGCAGACTCACGCGCGGATCATGGCAAATACTACTCACCAATCCATTTCCAGGATTAAACGGCGTTGTCTTCACTTTTACATCCATTATTCGTAAATAAGCGTCACGTACTTTTTGACGATACGCCCGATAGCTCCGAGTTGAACCAAATTGTTCAATCCACTGATGTTCATCGGGCGGCACACCTTGCGCAGTCACTTGACCACCAATCCAATCGGTTTCTTCTGTTACTAACACATGTAAACCATTGGAACAGGCCGACAATGCAGCTGCGCAACCACCAAGTCCACCGCCGATAATGACAACATCCTTCTTTAGTGTCTCCATTTACAAATAAACCTCTTTGCCTGTTTTTGCTGACTCATACACTGCATTTAACATTTTCATGACCTGCACACCATCTTCAACAGGTGCAATGGTCTCTTTTCCAGTTAAACAGCAATCCACAAAATGGTTAATTTCATTTTCAAACGCCCCGACAAAGTCAAAACTAAGGTTATCAATTTGCGGGGTACTATTTAATATCGTATTGTTTTTCTCTGTCACTATTGCTAATTTCGGCTCAATTTCAGCTCCGCCTTTTTCCCCGAAAAATTTAACATATAGTTCATCTTTTTTAGCATGAAGTGTAAAGCTAACATCCACATACAAAGATGCTCCATTATCAAAACGAATCAGCGCATTCGCCAAATCTTCTACATCATTGACTGTCGGATTATAATCAGCTGCCTTGTAGAAGGATAAGTTTTCAATATGACTGCGGTTGCCTAGCTTTGAATACGTATTTCCGCTTACCGAAACAGGTCTTGGTTTACCCATCAAATACCAGCAGATATCAACCATATGCACGCCTAAATCAATAAGTGGTCCACCGCCCGATTTCGCCTGATCACTAAACCAGCCGCCTGGATTACCCAGTCGTCGTAAGCAGGAAGCCTTAGCGTAGTAAATTTCACCAAATTCATCTTGATCGATAAATTGTTTGAGTAGCTTTGTATTATTGCCATGACGCCGAACAAATCCAACCTGCAATATTTTCCCTGATTTCTCTACTGCCGCTTCGACAGCTAATGCTTGTTCAACCGTCATACTTAATGGTTTCTCAACCAACACATGCTTACCTACTTCTAATGCCGCAATGGCAATCTCTGCATGTGTGTTATTCCACGTACAAATGCTTACTGCATCAATGTCTCCATTTTTCAACAGTTCCGCGTAGTTACTATACAAATTCGTAACACCATAACGCTTACCTGCTTCTGCAAGACGTTGCTCATTGCTATCACATAGCGCAATTAACTCTACTTCACCGTTTGCTACATACGGTTTAATATGAAACTCTGAAATAGAGCCTCCCCCGATAACACCCACATTTAACATCTCTAACACTCCCTTATCGGTCCATTAGTAAGTAATGAGCTTCGTTAATGTCGTCGACTTTTTCTGAATCAATTCATCATATGCAGCTGGCACATCATGAAAATCCACTACATCCGTTAAAAATGGTTGAACATCAATACGCTTGTCATGTACTAGACGTAAATATTCTGCTACATTCCGCCCTTCTGTCCAACGCACATATCCATATGGATAATCAATTGCTTGTTTCTCATACACTTGATCATATCTCCCTGGACCTCCAGCACGTGAAATCAAAATTTGAGCTTCCTTACCAAACAGTAACTCACGAGGGAAATCAGGTTCAATATCACCGACAATGACAACTGTACCTTGAGAGCGAATCCATTCTAAACTTTGATGGGTCAATGTTGAACGCTTCCCACCTGCACATAACAAAACTGCATCTGCTCCGTGATTATTCGTACATTTCGCTATGTCGCTTTCCATCTCTGAAAGAGTAGAAAAGGAACGAATATTTCCTTTATCCCGAAGCATTGTTGCTCGTTCAGCTTGAACATCAAAGGCCACCACATCATATGCAGCAGCATCGGCTATTTTTGCAATCATTTGTCCAAGTAATCCTAAGCCAACAATTACGACAGTCTCTCCGAATGTTAGCTTGGCAACCCGTAGTGCATGAATCGCAATCGCACCAATCCCCGCCAGAGCAGCCTCTTTCGGTTCTACGCCAGTAGGAACCTTTGCACATAATGTAATGGGCACTACTAAAAATTCACAATGCCCAACATAGGGAGCCCCATAACAAGCCACAGTATCGCCGATTTGATAATCTGCTACGCCTTCCCCGCACTCCATTACAACTCCAACCGCACTATATCCTAATGAAATTTTTCGATTTTCGCTCGCTCCAATCAAGCTGAGTTCAGTCCCCGGTGAAATGGCCGAATACAATGTCTTTATTAACAAAAATGAAGGTTTAATAATTGGCTTGCTTCCTTCTTCAATATGGACTTTTTGATCTTTGGCAACAATGGATTTCACGTCATTCGCTCCTTACTTACTAAACCACTTGGCTAAGTTCTCTTTGACAAATGCATCATCATTCAAATGTGGATAATCCGCATACACCCGATTGATTTCTTCCAGTTGATTCGGACTTAATGTTTCTTTATCTAGCAAACACCAACGCCCTTTTAGCAGTCCTTGTCTTGCCAATACTTCATTTATCCCAGCAATACTGCCTTTAAAGTGATGTTTTGGGTCAAAAAAAGCTGCATTGGCATCGGTTATTTCTTGCCCTAGCGTTAATAGTTCGCTTGGAATCAAACCCGTGGATCGAACCTCTTTTATTTGATTAAAAAGATCCACGGTTGTTTTCGTCCATACTGACCAATGCCCAAGTAGCCCACCCACAATTTGTTTTTCTACCTTTTCACCGTTGACCGCTATGCGATAGGTCGTTAGCAAATCGCTCACAATATTGTCATCATTGCCTGTGTACATCGCAATCTCTTCATTTCTTGATGAATGGCAAACCGCACGAATCACATCAAGCGTTTGATAGCGATTAAAAGGTGCGATCTTTATGCCATGTACATTCGGGATTTCCGCCAGCTGTCGCCAAAAATCATAAGATAGCATACGCCCACCTACCGCCGGTTGCAAATAAAATCCGATAATAGGAATAATTTCTGCGATTTTCTCAGTCCGCGTCAATAACTCTTGCTCGGAGGCATTTTGCAAACCGCCCATACTCAACAAACCTAGATCGTAGCCAAGTGATTTGATAAATTTCGCTTCTGCCATCGCCTGCCCAATCGGCCCACTAATACCACCGATTTTGATAAAAGAATCAGCCACTTGTGCCCTTTCCATCTCTTCCATTGCGAGTGTTAACACTTTTTCAAATAAATTAAATCGTGGATCTCGAATTTCAAATTGAGTCGTATGGACACCGACAGCAATTCCTCCAACACCCGCGTCCATATAATAGCGGGTAAGTGCCCTTTGACCCGCCTCATCTAATTGCCGGTCTTCTGTTAACGCAAGCGGATGTGCTGGAATAACTGCTCCAGCGTGCAATTGTTTTTTCACAGTAGGATTCAACATTTAAAATGCTCCTTTACGCTCTTGGAAATGAGTTGGTTTATTATACGTTTCACCATTATTGGCTAGCCATTCTGCGGTCATATCCACCATCTGTTGCAGTGTTACTGTTGGATAGCCAAACAATTGGTGTGCTTTGGAAGCATTATTTAATAAGGATGTCTGCTGTTCTTCATTTACAAATAAGGGTTGCTTCTTAAATCGAGTCCCAAACTCCTCTGCCAACCAGCGGACTGAAATCGTTTCTGGTCCAGTGACATTCATAATTTTAGGAGGTGTCTCACAATGCAATAATGAACGCACAGCATATTCGTTCGCATCCCCTTGCCAAATCACGTTGACGCTTCCCATTGTCAAATCAATCGCTTTTCCTTCCAAGACATGTCGAGCGATTTCGAGTAACACTCCGTATCTCATGTCAATCGCATAGTTTAGTCGGAACAGCAGCATAGGCGTGTCATTCGCACGTGAAAAATTGGTCAGTACTCGCTCTCTGCCTAAACAAGACTGTGCATATTCTCCAATCGGACTCGGTTCTGTTTCTTCCGAGCAATTGCCATTTACTACGTCCGTTAATGGATAGACATTGCCAGATGAAAAGGCAACAATCCGAGATTTTTTAAACTTCTCCGCGATTCTGCCAGGTAAATAGGCATTCATAGCCCAGGTGAAATGTTCGTTACCAGCCGTTCCAAATTTATTGCCAGCCATAAAAATCACATTTTTCACTTCTGGCAATGCTTGAAGCTGTGCATCATTTAATAAGTCCGCGGCAATTGTTTCAATTCCAAAGTTCTCTAATTCTTGTTGTAAACTGCCAGAGGAAAAACGAGAAACGCCAATGACCTTTTTATCTAGACCGGCTCGATCAATTGCTCTCTTTGTCATTTTCGCTAATGTAGGTCCCATTTTACCTCCTACCCCTAAAATTAAAATATCGCCCTCTATCAACACAAGATCAGCGATCAATTCTGCAGATGGTGTTGTCATAAAGTCCTCAAGTTCTGTAAGCGTATTCATTTCATCACTCCTAGCTATTTTATATAAAGCAATCATCTTTTTTCTCAAAAACTGGATTCATTCATAATTGTATGTAGGGCACCATTAAAAGACAAGTCTTAATTAAGTCCTTTAATAAAATAGTATTAATATCTTTCTAATCACTAGCCTGCCTTGTTTTTTGACAGATTTACAAGAAGAAAGTATGATAAGCAAAATAGTAGATTAACAGACACTGACAAGGAGGAAACCGTTCATGCATAGACAAAATAGTGTGCAAGATAATTCAGATATTAAAATCGGCATTATTGGTCCGAAGGCACTGGTTGATCAAACACGTGAAACGTTGAAAACATTTCCAAACTTTAAGCCTATTTTTCAAATGATCGATTCGAGTAGCTCACTACGAGACATAACAACAGAGTTGATGAACGAGGTAGAAGTCTTACTATTTACAGAATATCATTCCTACAATAGTGTTAAACAAGTTTTGGAATTCACCATTCCCGTACACCATATGCCGCTAATGGGCACTGGGCTCTACAGATCATTATTTATTATTAAAAGCAGACACAGTTTAACCTGCTTATCTATCGATACTGTTGAAAAAAAATATGTCGAACAAATTTTATCCGAGCTTGAAGAAGATCACTATGAACTCCTTGTCTTTAAAAACCTATCACAACAGACCGTCATTGAAGAATTCGTGCAATTTCATGTACATAATTATCAACAACACAACGCCATTGCACTTACCGGCATTCAGGAGGTCGCTACTCAATTACTAGCCCTTAATATCCCTCATGAATGGGTAACGCCTACGCAACAAGATATGATTGTCTCATTAGAACGTGCTTTGTTAGCTACTAACACTCGAAGAAATAAAGAAGCACAAATCGTATTCGGTCTTATAAATATCGATAACTTTAAAGGCGTCGCGGAGAAATATTCTTCTGAGCATGATGTCCAACTATTTAAATTAGCCATTCAGCAAATGTTGCTTGATTATATTAAATCGCTAGATGGACACCTCATCAATTTAGGCGGCGAGGAATATTCTTTCATTACGACTCGCGGGATTTTTGAACGTGAAACAAGAGGCTATAAATTCATTCCCTTATTGCAAGATGTCCAAAACGAGCTCAGCATTACCATTAGTCTTGGCGTCGGCTTTGGTCGTTCCGCTGCTGAAGCGGGTAATCATGCACGGCTCGCTCTTCGCCAATCGAAAGAATTGGGCGGCAATGTGTGCTATATTGTGCGAGAAGATCGAAGTGTATTAGGTCCCGTCGATATTACAACACACAAACAATACGAACGATATAATTTAGCCATTACTGACCCTCATCTATTAGACAAAGCCGAAAAAGCAGGCATGTCTGCTGCCTATATGACCAAATTAATGGCACGTGTTTCAAGGCATAAAAAAATCGAATATACCGCCCAAGAACTAGCCTCAACACTGAACGTGACCATCAGGAGCGCCAACCGAATTTTGTTGAAATGGATGGATGCTGAATTAGTTGATATTGTAGGCGAAGAGAAAGTCACGCATAAAGGACGTCCACGCCGCATTTATCGCCTCAGCTTTATCGAAGACGAACTAAAATCTTGAATACTATGTCGCTGGGAAGAACAATATTTCTTGCTGGCGGTTTTTTAACACCTCAAAGTTGAACTATTCTTCCAGTTCGGAGACTTTCATTAGCCGCCTCAATCAAACGGATTATCTCATGTGTTTCCTGCAAAGGCACCCTTGAAACACCATCCTGAAAAAAAGCGATAATTTGCTCCAATAAGCTTGCATAATAAGGCTTTTGCTGTGCATGTATAGCGACAAATTCGCTACCGTGCTCAAAGTGAATGATGGCTCCAAACTGGGAATTTCCATGTCGATTCCCTCTAATCGTCCCGATACGTCCATCCGTCCAACTCGCTGTAATGGCATCGTGTCCCTCACTGGATAAAGTCATAACTGATTGAGCACCTCGACCTAAAATGGCAAACAACATTTCAACCGTGTGAATGCCATACCAAAAGAAACCCGGTTGTGTCGCTTGCATTTCCATCGGTCCAAAGCAATCAGCCCCTATTATTTTTCCTTTATCTACCTGCTGCAAAATTCCCGTTAGCCCTTCTGCATAACGAAGTGCAGATGTACTCATCAAAGGTGTTTGATAATCTTCCGCTAACCGAATCATATCGCTTGCCACTTGTGAGCTTAAGCTAAAAGGTTTATCAATAAAGATTGGTTTTTGATAGGCAACGATAGCACGCAACTGCTCATGATGAACAGCTCCATCCACTGACTCCAATAAAATTGCATCACTTTCAGCGGCAACCTGCTCAATAGAATCCACAATTTTCACATGAAAGCGAGTGCAAAGCTGCTCTGTAAATCCTTTAACACGTGACATGCTTAACTCAAAATTAGGTGAGCCACCCGCAAAAGCAACTACTACTTCTCCACCTGGCACATGATAGCTTTCATGCGGATTATTTAATAATTTTGTAAAGGCTACTGCATGTGATGTGTCGAGACCTATCATGCCAATTTTCAGGACTCTCTCCCCTTACTGTTGAGTGTTATTATTTCATACCAGACATTTGAATACCTTCCGTAAAGTAGCGCTGGAAGAACAAGAAAATGAGAAAAGTTGGGATAAAGGATACCGCTGAACCGGCCATTTCAACACCAAAATTTCCTTCTTTACCAAGCATTGATGCTAAACCAAGCGTAATCGGAAACATTTTTTCTTGTGTTAAGTAAATCAACGGTTGGAACAAATCATTCCAGTTTGAAATAAAGGAAAATGTGCCGACCGTCGCAACAACGGGTACTGAAAGCGGCAAAATAACCTTGAAAAAGATTTGGATATCATTCGCACCATCGATATAAGCAGCTTCTTCCAAGTCATTCGGTATACTTTGTAAAAACTGTCTCACTAAAAAGACGCCCATAATTCCCCATAACTCTGGAACGATCAATGCCCAATATGTATTGATCCAACCGAAATCAGAGAACATAATATACTTTGGAATGATTAATAGCTGTTGCGGAATCATGATAACTGCCATAAAAATCCAAAATATTGTTTCTCGTCCCACAAATTGTTTCTTCGCAAAAATATAGCCCAAAACTGCACAAAACAGCATTTGCGTAGCCACTGGAATAACGGTAATAATAACCGAATTGAAAATCCAACGTACAAATAGGCCATCTCTCATAATATAGACATAGTTTTTCAATGTCGGATCGTCAGGTATCCAAAAAAGAGGATCTAACTGCGCAAATTGAACATCTTTAAAAGAGCCTAAAATCATAATCGCAAAGGGTAATAAAAAACAAAATCCCAAAATAAATAACGCTATATATGTGATAATTTTTTTAACCATTTGTCAGTCTCCTTTCTAAATGCGACCGTCTATTAATAATGGTTGGAGTCCTTACCCAAATACTTTCGCTGAACGAGAGATATCACTAAAATGATTGAAAACAAGACATAAGAAAGTACAGCAGCATAGCTCAAATTAAGGCTCGTAAATCCTTGTTCATACAAATAATAGACAATCGTCGTCGTTGCATAACTTGGACCCCCACCTGTTAATAAGTAGGCCGAATCGAAAATTTGAAAGGAACCGATTGTCGTTGTGATTGCCACATAAAAGTGAATGGGCTTTAATAAAGGAAATGTGATATTCCAAAATATTTTTAAAGAAGAAGCGCCATCAATACGTGCTGCCTCATACAATCCACGATCAATCGATTGAAGTCCCGCAAAATAATAAATCATTGTTGTCCCAGCAACTTTAAATATACTCAAACCCGCCAATACCGCGAGGGCTTGGCTAGAATTCGATAAAAATAATTGTGGTTCGACTCCTATAAAACTAAGTAAATAGTTGATTAGCCCAGCTTCTGTTCCTCTAAATAACCAACCCCAAATGCCCGCAACAATAACAAAAGACGTCACAACGGGTAAGAAGAAAATCCCTTTGAAAAAGCCTGCTAATTTAACCCCCGAATTAATAATGAGCGCGAGAACAAGCCCCAAGGCCATCGTCGGCACAATGTAATAGACTGAAAACATGATTGTATTCCAAATAGCCTTCCAAGCTAATTTATCCGTCAACAAATACTTCCAATGTTTGAGTCCTACAAATTCAGGGTCACCAATCACTTTCCAATCCATAAAAGTTAAATAAAAGCTTAATAAAAACGGATAGACTTGAAAAATAATAAAATGAATAATAACGGGTACTAAAACAATATAAACAATCGCATTGCGCTTCCATTCACGCTTCAATCGCTCTCCTAAAGGCAGTTTACTCTTTTTAGAAGTTAATGCTTTACTCAGTGTACTCACCCCTTCACTTGATTTGGACGCCGAGGCGTAATGAATTCTGTACATTAGTAACAAAGAGCTTGATCGTTAACTGATCAAACTCTTTGCTGGACTACTCCATTTTCAATTACAGCTTATGCCTTTGTTATTTCATCTTCGCCTGAACAGAGGCTGCCGCTGCATCCGCTGCTTCTTGAGGTGTTTTCTTGCCTTCTAGCATTGCTTGAAGTTCTGCTTGTATTAATGGCATAATTGTTCGTCCTTCTGGATGAATCACGCCAGGCAATGCGTATTGCGTGTAACCCGCTAACTGGCTAAGATATTTTTGATCTCCGAAAATATCTTTTGCAGATTCTCGAGTTGGAATATATTGTGTAACCGTATTAAATTTCTTTTGATTTTCTGTATTCGTCATGATTTTGATGAATTCTGCAGCTGCAGCTGGATTATCCGTATTAATCGGCGCAACGAACATTCCCGTTGTACCATACGTCAATTGCTCTTTGTTTTTCATCGGTGGCGCAATGACAAAGTCAAAAAGCTGGTTGTTCAATAAACGACTAACTGAAATACCTGAACCTTGAACAGCTAACATCTTTCCGCTGTCCCAAATCGCATCATGCTCCATTGCCGTAATTGAATCCGCTGGAATCCAACCTTCATCATACATTTTTTTGATAAACGTAAATGCTTCTACTCCAGCTTCGTTATTGATCAACACTTCATTACTATCCGTGACGACATTTCCACCAGCTTGCCATAGGAATGGATACAATGTTCCGTTCATAGAGCCTCCACCTTGGAAACTTGTTGCATAAAACCCTTTGTCTTTCGCTTTTTGAGCCCATTGCTCAAACTCTGACCACGTTGCTGGTAATTTTTCTGGATCTTCACCAATCGCTTTAATGACATCAACATTATAAATATATGTGTACGCTTCTTGTAAAATCGGAAGTCCGTATAACTCATCCTTCCAAGTAGTAGACACCAATGCTGTGTCGACAAAGTCATCAATGTCAAAGCCTTCTAAATAAGGATCAAGCGCTAAAAGCATCCCAGCGTCCGCATACTGTGGCATTTGGTCTGGAATCACATAGAAAACATCCGGACCATTATTCGCAGCTAGTGCTGTAAGTACTTTTTGATCGCGGTTTGCCCATGGAATTTGTTCAAAGTTTACTTTTACCCCTGTTTGGTCTTCATAAGAAGCAATAATTTCTTTCCACATAGCGCC
Source organism: Sporosarcina sp. YIM B06819 (assembly GCF_033485175.1). Classification (NCBI taxonomy): domain Bacteria; kingdom Bacillati; phylum Bacillota; class Bacilli; order Caryophanales; family Caryophanaceae; genus Sporosarcina; species Sporosarcina sp. YIM B06819. The sequence continues at coordinate 29,839 of NZ_JAWLIQ010000008.1, forward strand.
TTCTATTTCTTGGTCACCTGTGAAAGGATGTGCCCAAACCGTAATTTCCCCAGACAAGCCTTCTTCTTTCGCCTCTTCTTCAGGCTCTTGTTTTTCCACCTCTCCTGCTACTGCTGGCTCGGCCGCCCCTTCTTCCTTTGTCCCCGTGTCATCTGCGCTACATCCTACAATCAAAGCCCCCAGCAAAACGAGTACCAGAAATAACCAAAGCTTTTTCATCAACATGACCCCTCTCTAATGTTATGAATGTGATTGCTTTCAATCTGTTGAACTAGTACTATATGACTTGCACCTCCCTAACTATTCAACACCTTAGCTGTCTAGATTTTTACCTTATTTTTTAAACATTGGTACCCAGTGAATGAAAGCGTAATCATTTTCCATTTCAAACAACAATTCACTCAATACATAAAAAATATCAAATTATTAAATTACTTGTTTTCAGATTACATGATTCCTTATCAAGAGACAAGTCCCTAAAGCGTCTTTAATTAGAGACACACAATTATTATTTTGGTGTATTCTTCCTCCCTACCAATAATGTAGTTGCAATTTTAGTCGTTCTCAATATATAGTTAATTTTGAGAGGTGAGACATTTGGTAGGGTGGGAGAAGTTTAATAGAATCGCTTATAAAATGATTGAAGTGATATATATCAATGTGCTCTGGATACTTTTTTCAGCCATTGGTTTGGGGTTATTTGGTATATTCCCAGCAACAGCTGCCATGTTTATAGTTGTCCGAAAATTGATTAATAACGAAGAAAGCATTAAAATATTTCCTGCCTATTGGACTTCATTTCGTTCCAACTTTTTACAAGCAAACGGTTTTGGAATGATTTTTTTACTTATTGCATACTTTTTTTATTTCGATTTTTATTTCTTACAATTGAATAGTGGCAAATTAGAATTTCTATACCCGGTCTTAATTTTCATTTTAATTTCAGGCATTGTTACATTGTTATTTTTCTTTCCAGTCTATGCACATTTTGATTTGAAGTTCTTCCAATACTTCAAGCAATCCTTATTCATCTCCATTACATCACCGATTGAAGTGATCGCGATTGGTGCTTCAGCTGCCATTATCTTCTTTGTCACGACCATCCTTCCCGGGATTATTCCGATATTCACCGGCAGTGTCTTTGCATATGCAGCGACATTCATTAGCATCAGGGCATTTGCACGAATTGAGAGACGGCAGAGCATATGAGCATACAAAACAGCCCCATGGTATTGTACGTAATACCAGGGGCTGTTTACATGTAGCAAATTTTTCTCACAAAAACTTCTTTCTGAAATTGAGGTGAATGGATGAATATTAACTCCATATGGAACAAACGAGTAAAGGAATTTTACAGTGAAATTATTCGATACTTTTCAGTTATTACGATGAGTGTTGTCTATTCTTTTATTATCTTTGGCGCAGTTTTTCTTTATTATTATACAAATTTTGTCAAATGGATGCCTTCATCTTTCCCTACCGAACTACTTGCAGCACTTGTTGTCACCTCGTTTTTCTTAACAACAGGCATTCGTACATTTTTGAAACAAGCAGATGTCATCTTTTTAATGCCTGCAGAGGCTAGATTGTCTACCTATTTTAGAAAATCAATGGTGTATAGCGCGTGTATCCATGCCGTGCAGCTAATCATTTTACTAATGATCCTAAGTCCTTTGATTCGATTAAATGGGATTGCAATGATTATGTTCCCGCTTGCTTTTTCGGGTTTACTCCTTCTCAATATCCGCCTGATATGGGTTGAACAATGGCTAGTAAATTCATTTCAATTGTTCACCCATAGAATGATCCGTTTTTTATTATTCGTCACTATTCTTTATTTGTTATTTGTCGATGCTTGGCTAATTGCGGGAAGTCTAATACTCGTGAATAGCGTGCTTTGGTTTTATGTAGTAAACAAGAAAACAACAGCAGTGCAATGGAATTTTTTAATACTTCGAGAGGAAAAGACCTTGGAGAAAGTGTACAAGTTTATTCATCTATATATTGATGTTCCTCACCTAACCTATTCATTCAAACCTCGAAGACAGTTAGGATGGTCTGTCAAAAGAGCAATATCTTATCAGCAATCTTCTGCTTATACGTACTTATTTGCACATTTATTTGTTCGGTTGAATGAATTTTATTATTTGTATGTACGATTGACAATCATCGGCTGCACGATGATTTATTTTGTGCCTACCTACGGCTGGTTGATCATTTTTCCAATACTATTTTTTACTGGCTATCAGCTTTTGCCTTTGAAACACACACTTAATGACTATTCTCATACGTATCCGATTTCTACAGCGATGATGAAGAAGTCTTTCAAAACACTTCTACTAAGTCTGTTGCTTTTGCAATTGGTGCTGTTGAATGTAACTTTGCTTGTTCATGTCTTCCAGATCAAAATGATAGGCATGATTGCACTTGAAATACTGTTTTTTTATTGGTTTGTATGTAGCTTTATAGCGAAGCGGATTTTAACTCATCCTGCAGATCGATAACTCATCCGCTTCACACAAGCTTTCGTAATTCGGCATTTCTTTGCTCTCGCACTTCTTCTGAAGCTAAATCATACTTCTTTAACAAATGAAAAATCATATTTAATGTTACTTGATCCAGTTGTTCGTCCAAAAATAGCTGGTATAGTTCATGTAAGTCCCGTGGCAAAAATAAACTTTGCTCCCCTAGTTTGTTTCTAACATCCTCAAGTGAATGATCCACTGTACATTTACTCATCATAGTCCCTCATTTCAGTAAATTCTTTCTTTCATTTTATCATACTAGCCCTTTTTCAAAAAGTTAATGCAAATCTCATGTATAATGAAGTCATACAATTGACTACATTGACGAGCGGATGTGATTTCTTGAACTACAACGAACATGAAGAAATAGATGATGATGAGCTGCAAGACCTTGTGTTGGAAGCACAGCGGGAAGCGCTTGCCAATGCTGATCAACAGCAACTCAAGCCTAGACACAATTTTCCTAAATGGCTGTTCTGGCTCATTGCAGGTATGCTAACCTTCAATACATTTACCATTATTTTTGAAGTCTATTCAATCCCTGCCATTGAATTCGTCAAGACTTCTGCGCAATTATCTGCACAAGACGATATTGCTGCCTATAAAAAATCTGTTGTCGTTATTACAACAGCTGATAGCAAAGGCACCGGATTCGCCATTTCGAGCGATGGAACACTTTTAACAAATCATCATGTTGTCGAAGGTAATAACAAGGTAACAGTCTCTTTCCCAGAGAAAGGATTGTTTACCGCCGATGTTGTCCATACATATCCGTCCATCGACCTCGCTGTACTACAAATAGACGGTGAAGACTTGCCCTATTTGGAGCTAGCGGACCAGACAACCTTTACAGATGATGAACCGATCTATTTTATCGGTAATCCGTTAAAATTCACAGGTATTGCCAATGAAGGAACCGTTATTGATTACCTCCTACTAAGTGATTGGGATGAACCCGTCGTGATGATGAAAGCACCCGTTTACCGCGGTAATAGCGGGAGTCCTGTCCTCAATCATGATGGCCGAGTGATTGGAGTCGTGTTTGCTACGTTAGATCATGAAACATATGGCAAGGTTGGACTCTTTGTGCCGATTGATGCGTATTATGACCAGCAGGTGGATGAATAAGTGGACAAGAGACTGCTCACGACGAGCAGTCTCTTGTCCATTTTCATCAATCACACCGAGGCGTGATTGCGTCCGGATTTTATGAAAGTGGGGGTCTTGGGCTGAATTCAGATAAATAACTCTCCCGCCACTCCTTCCGTTCTTGTTCATTTATTTGTGCTTCCAGCGTTTTATCCCAATGCCCTAACAGCGTATTCCAAACTCGTGCATACAGCACGTCCTCTGCTTTATTGTACAGTCGAAATTCAAGACAAAGCACTGCATCCGTTTGTACATTCGTAGCAGATACTATTTTAGAGATGACAATTTGAGTGTTTCCTTCACTAGATTCTACTTCCAGTGATTGTAGCGCAGTGATGGCATCAGTTTTTGCCAGTGACTTAACCGTCCAATCGGCATATTCTTTGTGATAACGGTACGTTTCTTGCCCTTCAACTGATGAACACGCTTCTAGATTTCCAGTCAGAAACGTTTCATGACATGGACTATACAACGCCTCTTTAGTCCCATCTTCTGGTTCATGAGCGAAAATTCCACTGTCTAGCTGCTCATTCCCCGCCTCCGTTAATACAAAAGAGTTTCCCTTAGTATCTAGGACACCCGTTCTCGACATTTTATCAATCAAATCATTAATGAACAGTTGTTCAACGAGCAGTATGTCACTTAATTCTTCTGCATCGGCAATTTCTTCTGTTTGAAAAGCCAACAACATCATTTTCATCAAGATATCCATTTGCGTGCGTTTCACCGTTTGATAGGCAATTTCAATGGTATGGACCGGCAAATTCCATGACAGGGATTCCAATATTTTCACATTGAAGTCCTGTTGAATCTCCTTCGTTAACCGGCGTTTTAACTCTTCCACTCAATCTCCACCTTTGTTTCAAACACTTTTTCGTCTTTCATTTTACCATACTTAAAACCGCCAAAGGATTGTATATCCCTTGGCGGTTTCACTCATCTATTAATGAATACGTAATTCAGTATCGCAATCGAAGAAGTGTGCGTTCGCAAGATTGAAAGCTAAGTCAACTGTTTCACCAGCTACAACATTGAAGCGTGCATCAACTCGAGCTACAAAATCTTGGTTATCTACTTTAGAATATAAAATAATTTCTGCTCCCATTAATTCAGCAACTTCAACACTCACTGTAATTTTCGTTTCAGGAGAAGCATCGATGAATAACGGCTCATCATGAATATCTTCTGGACGAATACCTAGAATGATGTTCTTGCCAACATAACCTTGCTCACGAAGCACTTTCATTTTTCCGCCTGGAACAAGAACTTTTACATTGCCCATCACAAAATGTTCGCCTTCTAGCTTACCATTCAAGAAGTTCATAGCCGGTGAACCGATAAAGCCACCAACAAACACGTTATTCGGCTCATCATATACTTCTTTAGGAGCCCCTACTTGCTGTATAATACCATCTTTCATAACAACAAGGCGTGTAGCCATTGTCATCGCTTCCGTTTGGTCATGCGTTACATAGACAGTTGTTGTTTGAAGACGTCTGTGTAATTTTTGGATTTCCGCACGCATTTGCACACGTAATTTAGCATCCAAGTTTGATAGTGGCTCATCCATTAGGAATACTTCAGCATCACGAACGATCGCTCGTCCTAATGCAACACGCTGACGTTGACCACCTGATAACGCTTTCGGTTTACGCGTTAACATTTCTTCTAGTCCTAAAATTTTTGCTGCATTATCTACACGTTTTTTGATTTCATCTTTTTTCAATTTACGAAGCTTAAGACCAAATGCCATATTATCATAAACATTCATATGTGGGTATAGCGCATAGTTCTGGAAAACCATCGCGATGTCACGATCTTTTGGTGGCACATCATTTACGCGTTTGCCGCCGATGAAAAGATCTCCATCTGAAATTTCTTCCAAACCAGCAATCATTCGAAGTGTTGTTGATTTACCGCAACCAGATGGACCTACCAATACTAAAAACTCTTTATCTCTAATTTCCAAACTAAAATCTTTTACAGAGACAACATCTTTATCATAAACTTTTCGTATATTCTTTAATTGCAAATCTGCCATTTTCTTTCCCCCTAAGTTTGTATGTAAGTGCTTTCACTAACTAGTAACAGCATACAATAATTTGACTATTTGAGGAATGGTGAATATGCACAAAGATTCGTATCATCTTCGTGCACATTTACATAACGTGCTATTTTCTCGCTAACAATGCCAAATACACGGTCATCGCCTGGTGAAACTGTCGTATATCTATGCCCGTTTTCTCGAAAAAACGATCCAACCGATATTGTAAACTGTTGCGGTGCATATGTAGCGCTTTTGACGTTTCCGATAAATTCAAATTACATTGTACAAACGTCTCAATCATTTTTAACGTTTCTTCATCATCCTTATATTCTTGCAAAACAGTGTTGCTCATATCAGAACGAAAGTCCGAATCCGTTTGATGAATAAGCAAATAAGGAATAGCGTCTATATACGTCACAACCGCCTTATTTGAATAAACAAATACGTTCTTGGCTGCATTGAATAAAGAATGATAATGTTGCGCGATTCCTTCTTTCCCTTGCCGATAAGGGCCAACAAAGAAGTTGATTTTAACATATAAATCACTCATTAATAAATCAATGATTTGTTCATAAGAAGTGCTTTCTTCAGCTGTCGTTTGTTCCTCAATAATGATCCCTTCAGAGCCATTAGCCCATAGAATAGGAACTGGTTTAGCAAAAAGTTCCTGTATCGCACTTTTAAAGACAATCGGATCAATTTCATTTTTTTTAATGGAAAAGTAGACAAAACGATAAGGACTTGTCCATTTTAATGCATCATTAGCACTTGATTCAGCCCCATGAATGACTTTACTCCACTTTTGTTCTTCATCCGTAGGAATTGGAAAGTTGACGTTATAAGGTACTAAAAAAGTAGCTAATACGGAAGCATCTTTTTGCGTCAATTCATCTTCATGAATACCAATAATTTCATCGTTATTTATGACAAACCACTTATATGTACGGTCTACAAAGTCCTGACCTTCAGAGTAAATAATTAGTGAAGGATAGATTTTACGTAGTTGACTGATCATTGACATGCCCTCCATTGAATATATTAAAAACGCCAAAGGAGCTTTTCCTATGGCGTTTTTACTTTTACTCATATATTTACCCTACAAACCCTGGCTTCTCTAACATTCTAAAAATATTCTTCTTATATTCTTCAACGCCAGGCTGATCAAAAGGATTGACACCTAGTAAATATGCACTCATCGCACAAGCAGTTTCAAAGAAATAAATTAGATAACCAATATGATAAGCATCATGCTTGCCTACTTGAAGTAGAATAAGAGGGACACCACCCGCTTCATGTGCTTCCATCGTTGCTCGTAGTGTCACTTCATTAATTTCATTCATTGTTTTATCAGCAAGGTAATTCAGCCCATCTAAATTATCAGCAGAAGTAGGGATCGCACTGTCTTCCATGGACTCCACAAATTGAACAAACGTTTCGTATAGTTCGCGTCGTCCATCTTGAACATATTGACCCATTGAATGTAAATCAGTTGGGTACGCTACAGACGCTGGGTAAACCCCCTTGCCATCCTTACCTTCACTTTCGCCAAATAGCTGCTTCCACCATTCATGGAATGTAGCAAAGCGTGGAACAAAGCTTGCTAAGATTTCGATATTAAAGCCTTCATTTAACAAATGATTGCGCAATGCTGCGTATTGATACGCACTATTTGACGCAATATCCGCAGCAGAAAACTCCTGCACAGCATCCTTTGCACCACTCAGCAATTGTTTAATATCGATCCCAGCGACTGCTAACGGAAGAAGTCCTACAGGTGTAAACACCGAAAAACGTCCACCAACATCGTCTGGCACAACAAAAGAGGCAAATCCTGAACGGTTCGTCAATTCTCTCAAAGCTCCAGCTGATTTATCCGTAATTGCTACGATTCTTTCACTAGCGGAAGTCCCATAACGACCCTCCATATATTCCAATAAAACTCGGAAAGCAATTGCAGGTTCTGTTGTTGTTCCTGATTTTGAAATAACAATCACTGCAACTTCTTTGCTATTGATGTAGTTTAGTAATTGCTTCATATACGTACCGCTTAAATTTTGGCCAGCGAAGATAATTTCAGGATCCTCTGATTTTTTCTCGAAATAAGGAGATAGTGCATCTTGGACAGCTTTTGCCCCTAAATAAGAACCACCTACACCGATGACAACAACGATTTCAGCTACTTTCCGTAACTTGTCAGCGACCGCTAAAACGTCTTCCAGCTCATTTGCTAGCACTTCCTCTGGAAGATTACGCCAGCCTAAATATTCAGCACCTTTAGATGTGCCATTTGCCATAGCATTGTGAAAATCTTTCACTTGTTCTCCAAAAACACTTTCCAATTCACTTACTGTTATTAATGACTGATTAACTGTTACAGGTGATACCATTTTAACATTCCTCATTTCTTTTCATACTGATTGTGCGATGACATTTTCTACAATCGTCATGACATCTGCCTTAATTGCTGATAAGTGCTCGTCACTTTCCACTTGTGTGTCTGCCTTTACGCCGAAATAAAACTTGATTTTAGGCTCTGTTCCAGATGGACGGATGGCAAACCATGTAGCATCCGCTAATTTGAATTTTAACACATTCGCGGTAGGTAAATCGAGTGAATGCTGAATTCCCGTCTGAACATCAACGGAATAGCCAGCTTCATAATCTTCAATAACAGCAAGCGGTTGCGTAAACGCGCTACTTAACGGTGTCGAACGGAAATAAGTCATAATTTCGTCAATTTTCGCCATGCCAGTCTTTCCTTTAAGTTGAATCGATTCCAATCCTTCCAAGTAAAATCCATACTGCTCATACAATCCATGTAAACCTTCCAATAAGGTTTGACCATTTGCTTTATAACGAGCAGCAACGGAAGCGATCAGGACAGAAGCTTGGACAGCGTCTTTATCTCGCACGAAATCACCAATCAAATAGCCGTAACTCTCCTCATAACCCATTAAGAAAGTTGACGCGGAATTCCCTTCAAATTCCAATACCTTTTCACTAATAAATTTAAAGCCTGTTAGAACATCTAGTGTTTTAACGCCATAGTTATTTGCAATGGCGCGACCGAGTTCTGATGTAACAATTGTTTTTATCACAACACCATTGTCCGGCAGAGTACCGCGTTGCAACTTATCCTCCAACAAGGCATGTACGAGCAATGCGCCGATTTGATTACCTGACAAAAAAACATAGTCATTTTGTGCATCCCGAACAGCTACTCCCATGCGATCTGCATCCGGGTCCGTAGCAATGAGTATATCTGCTGTTACCTTATGACCATATGTTAGCGCCATATCAAAGGCTTGTGCTTCTTCAGGGTTCGGATACTTGACCGTTGTAAAATTAGGATCAGGAATAGCTTGCTCGCTGACAATCGTTACATTTGTAAAGCCAGCTACCTCTAGCCCTTTAGCAACTAATTTCCCACCAGCCCCATGAAGGGGAGTATAGACAATCGATAATTGCTTATCAAGCTGACCGTCTAATAGAATACCATCTAATCGCTTCAAATAACGATTGCTCATATCCTGATCTAAATAAGTCAATAATCCTTCTGCTAAAAGACTGGCTTCTTCCATGACCCCTATTGAGAATAAATCTTCAATTTTTTCCGTATGGGCCGTAATGGCATTTGCCGCCTCTAATGTGACTTGACCGCCGTCCTCCCCGTACACTTTCAAACCATTATATTCTGCTGGATTATGACTTGCGGTAATGACCACACCTGAAAACGTGTTCAACTCCCGGATTGCGAAGGATAACAATGGTGTGGATTGAAGTTCATCAAACAAAAATGACCGAATACCATTACAACCAAGAACTTTCGCAACTTCAAGACCAAATTCCGCAGATAAATGCCTAGAATCATAAGCAATGACGACGCCTCGATTTCTCGCGGATTTCCCGTAGTCCTTAATATATGAAGCAAGCCCCTGTGCCGCCTTCCTTACTGTGTAAATATTCATCCGGTTTGTGCCAAACCCGAGTTCGCCACGTAGACCCGCTGTACCAAATGAGAGATTTGTATAAAAACTATCTTCCATTAAATCTCGATTATTCTCTTCATTGATCAATTGCTGTTTTAATGTGGCTTCTAAATTTTCCTGAGTCAACCATTTTTCTGCTTCTACTTGCCAAGTCACATGAAAAACCCCCTAAAAATTTGAATTTACACCGGATCAAATAAATCAACTAACAACAAAGATACGGCTCCTAGCAATGTTGCATCATCACCTAGTGTTGTAATGACTATTTTGGTCTTCTTTGCCTGTGGTGTCAAGGCTCGCTCTTCAATCGTTTTTAAGATTACTGGCAAAATTAATGAACCCGATTTTGTAACTCCGCCGCCTAGTACAATTTTTTCCGGATTAATAATATGGATAAGATTCGTTAAACCTATCCCGATGATTTCTCCTGTTTCCTTAAACAAAGTTGCAAATTGTTCATGACCACTAATCGCCAGTTCATAAATTGTTTCGCCTGTTATTCCATGATTCTCACTGGCATTTTGCATCATATACATTTCGGCTCTTCTAACAATTGCAGGACCGGTTATGAATGTTTGTAAACACCCCCGATTACCACATTCGCATACCTCACCATGCAAATCAATAGTCATATGGCCGACTTCTCCCGCAATATCCTGTGCTCCGTGATATAATTTCCCATCAATGACAAGCCCTGCACCTACACCATGACCAATATTAACAGCCAGCATGCTATCTACTTCACCTTGATCACCAAACCAAGATTCCCCTAGTGCCATGGCTCGAGCATCATTTTCTACTTTAACGGTCATCATAAATTCTTTTTCTAGTTCTTCTTTAATTGGGATATTAGTTAACCCCAAAATAGGTGCAAATAAGGATGTTCCTGTTTCCACCTCTACAACCCCGTGCATCGCGACACCTATCCCCACCACGTTTTCAATGATTGCAGGAATAGATTGAAGGCAATTACGAATACAGTCTTTTAAAATTGTAAGAAACTCTTCATTCGTAATCGGTGTTGTTAACATACTGGAAGACCGTTGGAAAATTGTACCTGCCAAATCAACTAGAATACAATCGATTTTTTCTGGCCCGGCATCCACACCAATGACGTAAAAGGCTTGATGATTGATGAGGAGCATCGTTGGTTTTCGCCCCCCTTGGGATTCACCCAGTTGACTTTCTACCACAATGCCTTGCTCAATCAATTCTTTTACATTACTACTCACAGTAGGTGGGGTTAGTTTTGTTTCCTTCGCAATTTGTGCCCTAGAGATAGGCGCGTCCGTCCGTATTTTATTGAGGATGATTGATTTATTAACTGATTTCATCCACTGGAACGTGCCTTGTCGCATTATTGACCCCCCCTTATTAAACTATGATAAAAATGAATCTCTACTATTAATAGTAATCCATTTTTCCATTATATCAACTAAAGCGGTCATTCCTATCAAAAACAGGAAAGACCGCTTGATATACTAGTTAAATTAATCTTTCTTTCGCTTTTTTACTATCACTTATTTCTTTCGTAGAATAAGCGGACAACTTCATTTTGAGTGTAAATGTTTCAATTTTAACATTCATTTACCGTTCTTCGCCAACTTTTTCAAATAGATTCTCCAAGTAATAGACCATTTTTCAGGATCCTCGAACCAATCTTCGTCCACGATACGGTGAATGGTGCTATTATGTGGTGCGTTTTTGACGATTTCAGGATTTGTATACGCTTCGTTCGCGATATGCGTTAATGAAGCGATGTACTCATCCAAGTCCTCTTTGGAGTACGATTCTGTTGGCTCCAGTGTAAATGGCTCTGGAATGACGTAAGGATGGTGACTTGTCCAGTATTGATGGCCGAAATCTGCCATTCTTCTTGAGATATCATCCGTTGTTACACCCGTTTCTTGCGTTAACTGCTCCCAACTATAACGAACTTGTTCCAACCGTAGACCATCAATATAAGGAGCACTAGCACCTTTTATTTTCAGGATTTGATGATAAAGATAATTATTATTGAGCACTGCAATTTCTGCAACATCACGCAGCCCTTTCGCACCTAACCCACGAATCCAAGCATACGCACGCAGGATGTTTTGAGGCACCCCATGGAACGACCTCACTTGACCAATACTATTATCCAAATCATAATTTAAGCTGTATTTTTCACCATCAAAATCGACCAATGGAGCTGGAAGGAATGGCTTCAATTTTTCTACTACGCCTAGTGCACCAGCTGCTGGACCTCCAGAAGCATGCGGTGTTGAGAAAGTCTTATGAAGATTGAAAAAACACATGTCAAATCCAGCTTCTTTTGCTCTTGTGATACCCAACAAGCCATTGGCATTTGCCTGGTCATAGTAGCAAATTCCGCCTGCATCATGCACAATTTGAGTGAATTCCTTAATTTTCGGATTGAAAATACCCGTATCTTCAGGATTCGCTACAACAAAGCCTGCTGTTCTTTCTGAAACAGCTGCTTTTAGCTTTTCAATATCTGGGAAACCGTTTTCATCTGGATAGAGTGTAATAATTTTGTAGCCTTTGACAGCTGCTGTTGACGCTTGCGATGGATGAGAGAAAATTGTCGTAATAATTTCATCACGCTGATCTGCCTCGCCATTTGCTTCGTGATATTTTCTGACGATAGACGCCATTGCGAACAATGCTTGTGTGCCTGATCCAGATTGGAAAGAAAAATTATCCATTCCCGAAATTTCTCTCATATACAAGTCTAGGTTATGTGTAACTTCGAGCATTCCTTGTAGCGTTTCTTCATCCTGGAGTGGATGTAGGGCCGTCATTTTTGGTGATGAAGCAAATGCTTCATTAATAATTGGTGAATACTTCATCGTACAAGTTCCTTGGCCAACTTCAACGTTAAATGCCGCACCTAACGTTTCTTGAGAGAGGCGTAAATAATGACGTAGCACACGGTTTTGTGAAATTTCCGGCAACTTAGGCTCTACAGTTCGTCTCATATGCGCTGGAAGAACAGATACTCCGTCACCAGCAGCGTCTACAACTTGTTGTTCAACTACTGGAAGTCTTACACCTCTCTCTCCTTCTTTATGAAGTTCAAAAATAATAGGCTCGTCCCATTTTGCTTGATGGAAATCTCGTACTTTGCGTTCCCTATCTATTCTTTTCAATCGTACCCCTCATTTCAATGTAGTTGAAATTATATCAATTACGCCGTGGCGTAATTGCGTCCAAATTTTGAATTGTGCTTGCGCGATTAACTCCATTCAAAATTTGTGACATCCTCCGGAGGATTAACTTTAATCAGCAGGAACTTCTGATGATTAAAGTCAGATCGCCGCTTGAATTGCAATAACCAGCTTATCAATGTCAGCTTGCGCATGTACTTCTGTTACACAATAAAGCGCACATTGGCCCAATTCCGGGAAGTTTTCCGATAAGTCAATTCCGCCAAAAATACCTGCTGCACGTAGTTGTTTATTAATATCTGCAACTGTTTTACCCGTTGCATTAAAATCAACAACAAATTCTTTAAAGTTTACACTGTTAAAGCGTGAAGCTGTAATGCCTTCAACCTTCTCCAGCTCTTTGATTGCATATTGTGATCGTTGCAAAATGGTTTGACCTAGCTCGTACATCCCTTTAGGACCCATCAACGCTAGGTAAACACCTGCTGTTAGTCCCCACATAGAAGTTTGTGTTCCCACAGACTCTTTACCGTTTTCTCTTTTCGCAAAGGAGGTTCGGTCATATAACACATCACCAAAGCCATACTCGCCTTCTTTACTTGTTGGAGCAATCCCAAATAATCTAGAAGGATATTCCTGGACATATTCAGCCTCATCTCTTGTTGCGATAAAACCAGACAACCCGCCACCGTAACTCATATGTACGCCTAGAGGTTGCAACTCGCCACAAACAATATCAGCTCCATAACGACTTGGTGGTTCAAGTACACCTAAAGAAGATGGATCCACGCCGACAATTGTTACTGCATTATAACTTTTGGCAATTGCGCTAATCTCTTCTCCAGCTGTTTCGATAAAGCCAAGATAACTTGGATTTTCAAAGTAAATTGCTGCAATGTTTTCCGACATTTTACTCTTCAAATCTTCTAAATCCAATTGGCCTGTCTCTTTACAGTAATCAACAAGCGTACATGTGATATGTGGAGAACAATAGTTTTTAATAATTTTTAATTTTTCTGGTGAAATAGTTCTTGGAATCAGTACTTCATAGCGATCTTTTAAACGTGAGGCCATTCGAATAGATGTAGCTGCTGCCTGTGCCCAATCGAATGTCGGCACGTTCACCACATCCATATCAACGAGTTCAGCCATTAAGCTTTGATATTCAAACAGTGCTTGATATCTACCATGGTCTTCATAAGAATCTCCTGCATAAGCAGTGACAAACTCCGCCCGGTGATTGATTTCATCACATACCGCTGGGATGAAATGCTTCCAGCATCCCCCACCTAAAAAGCTAATGACTTCATCTGTACTAACATTTTTATTTATGGTTTGTGTCACATTTCTTCGAAGATCAAATTCTGGTAAAGCTTCCGGAATCGCCAACTGTTGTTGGTATCGAAGTTCCTCTGGAATGCCGGCAAATAGATCGTCAATCGTCTCAACACCAATCGTCTTCAGCATTTCTTCTTTTACTTCTGGAACAGTATTTGGAATATAAGGATGCGCACTATCTATCTGTTTGTTTACCAATTCACTCTCTCCTTTTTTATCAATTGCACTCGAATTATGCTAATCCGCCACCATCTACTACTAAAGTTGTCCCTGTTACCCATGAAGATAGGTCACTTGCTAAAAACAGTACGCCTTTGGCAATATCTTGTGGAGTTCCTATGCGTTGGAGTGGTCGATCGACGCCTGATGATTTCAAAAATTGATCTACATTCAATTTTAACTGGTCTGCTTCTCCTCTTAGAAGTGGTGTATCTGTATCTCCAGGAGAAATGCAATTGACACGAATATTATCTTTCCCGTGATCGATTGCCATCGCTTTGGTAACGTTAACAACTCCTGCCTTAGCAGCACAGTAAGATGCAGCATCATCCCCGCCTTTAAGGCCCCAACCCGATCCCGTATTAACAATGCTTCCACCGCCATTTTTCGCCATGACAGGAATTGCATATTTCGACAATAAGAAGACACTTTTCAATGAGACATTGATGACTAAATCCCATTCTTCTTCACTATGGTCCACAATATTTTTTCTGCGAATAACGCCCGCATTATTAAAAAGAACATCTATTCTACCAAATTCACTATTAATTTTTTCGATAACTGATTTACATGCCTCATTCGATGTTACATCACATGTGTAAAAAGTTGCTTTACCACCTAGCTTATTAATTTCATCTGCCTTTTGCACACCAGCTTCAGCATTAATATCCAGTAAAACTACATGACAACCAGCTTCTGAGAGTAATTGACAAGTAGCAAGTCCAATTCCAGACGCTGCTCCAGTCACAACCGCAACTTTATCTCTCAGCCCCACTAATTCTTCATAGTTCATATTCGTAACATCCTTTCTCCATGACAAATTTTTTTCGTAATTTTGCTGTTCACATACTTTCAACCAACTTAGTTAATTAACTTAACTAACTTCTATCACATTAGCACGCAATTTCAATAGTGTCAATTGTTTTTCAATTTATTATACTTTCACGATCACAACAAAACTTTTTCTATCATTTATAAAGGGATACCTGTTATTATTGCGCCAAATTAGGCAATAGCATTGATGCAAATATCGCTACCTGCCTTACTACGATAAAACAAAAAGGTGGCGTATCATTCAAACTTCGAATGGTACGCCACCTTTTTTCGTTAAATCAATTATTGAATGACTACTTTTGTATAACTCTCAGATGCTTTACTATCAGTTAACCGATACGGCATTGAACTCCCTAATATGCCAACACTCCAGATTTCACAGGTCCAATTTGATAGAAGAACCCTTCATTGCCGATTCTAACGCAGCTACAGTAACTCTATGCGTCTGATAGGCATCTTCATAATCAGATAATATCACTGATGAGTCACCTGTACGTATCGCATTGATAAATACTTCACTCTCAGTTTGATACGGATTCGTCACATCGATAACTTCAGATTTTGAGGATGTTCCTGAAATCTTTAAATAGTTCGGTGTCCAATCAAGCATACCTTGATCTGTAAATAAGGTAATTCCCGTTTTCCCGATATTTTCAGGGAGTATACAGGTATTTGATATATTAGCTACAATGCCATTACGAAGCCTCATCGTTACCGTTCCGACATCCGCTACAGACACAGATTCGTCCTTTGCAGAAAGAATACGGTTACCAAATGCTGCGTAAACTTCTTCAACTTCTCCACAAATATAGCGCAGTAAATCGACAATATGCGTTGTTTGTTCGATGAATTGCCCTCCAGAACTAGCTTGATCTTTCCACCAAGCCACTGTAGGCATACTAGTCATAAATTGCCCAAGTACAATACCAACGTTTTGGTTAGATAGCATAGTTTTCAGCTGTGCAATCGAATCACTATAGCGGTAGTGATAACCAACGGAAGTAAGTAAGGACTTTTTTCTGATTTCGGATAAAATCTTGAAAGGAATTTCATGTTCTTGACTCAATGGTTTCTCAACAAAAAATGGAATTCCTCGCTTAATTAACTCCAACTCTATTTGCCCATGTGCCATTGGCGGTACACAGATGTAGACAGCATCTAAGGAATTGGCGTCTAGCATTTCAACTAAATCACAATATCCCGTTGCATAAGGTAACTTTGATGCCATCCCTTTTGCTTTATCTAAACTTGTGCCATATATGGCAGTTACCTTAACATCGACTAACTCCGATAAAATCTTTGCGTGGAACATACTGAAATAACCTGTTCCTATCATTCCTACTTTTATGGTCAATGTGAATCCCCCGCTTTCCAGCTATCAGATGATTCTTTGTCATACCCAAGGCTTCATTATTTATTCAAAAGCTGGTAACAAATCACCATGCGCCTCAATTAAATCATCACACAATGAAATAATATCATCGATAGAAAGTTCAGCTGAAGTATGTGGATCTAGCATAGCTGCTTGATAAATATGCTCTTTCTTACCTGTCATTGCAGCCTGAATCGTCAGTAACTGCGTATTGATATTTGTACGATTTAAAGCAGCTAATTGTTCTGGTAATTCACCAACATACGTAGGTGTTACTCCACTTGCATCTACAAGACATGGAACTTCAACACATGCATTTTGCGGTAAATTACTAATTAAACCACCAGTGTTCAGTACATTTCCACCAATTTTTATCGGTTTATCTGTTTCCATAGCCTCAATGATATATGAACCATACTCACCTGTTCTTTCATGTGAAAGATTTTCATCATTAATTAAATCCACACGCATTTTCTTCCAGCCTTCAATCTGATTGATACAACGTCTTGGATATTCATCTAGCGGTATATTAAACCGTTCAATTAATTCTGGATATCGGCTCTTTATGAAGTATGGATGATACTCGGCATTGTGCTCGGAAGACTCTGTTACATAATAACCAAATTTCAACATTAACTCGAAGCGCACCATATCATGATGTTTTTCTTTTTGTTTCTCGATCGCTCTTCTCTTAATCTCTGGATATAAGTCTTCTCCGTCCCGAGTAATTTCAAGCAACCAGGCAATATGATTAATTCCAGCTATTTTCCAC
The DNA here is from genome assembly GCF_033485175.1 of Sporosarcina sp. YIM B06819. NCBI lineage: Bacteria > Bacillati > Bacillota > Bacilli > Caryophanales > Caryophanaceae > Sporosarcina > Sporosarcina sp. YIM B06819. Next base: position 47,254 of record NZ_JAWLIQ010000008.1, read on the forward strand.
TGAATATTATCTGTTGGCATGTCCAAAGATCTTAGTAATTCTTTTGCACATACCTGTACACTGTGACATAAACCAACTGTTTTAATGTTAGTGTATCTAAGCATTGCACCCGTTAGTGCAGCCATCGGATTCGTATAATTTAAGAACCATGCATCCGGACATACTTCTTCCATATCTTTAGCAAAGTCCATCATGACAGGGATTGTTCTCAAATTACGGAATATACCACCGATTCCGACTGTATCTGCAATTGTTTGGCGCAATCCATATTTTTTTGGTATTTCAAAGTCAATAATTGTACTTGGGTCATATCCGCCAACTTGAATTGCATTAATAACATATTTTGCATTTCTTAAGGCCTCTTTCCGATCTGTATATGATACGATATTTACAGTCGACCCAATATTTTTTTTAATATTGTTCAACATTTGTTCTGAATCTTTTAGTCGCTCATGATCAATGTCAAATAAAGCAAACTCAAAATGTTGTAAAGCATCAACTCTCATGCAATCACCCAGTACATTTTTAGCAAAAACAGTACTACCCGCACCTAAAAAAGTAATTTTGGACAATCTATAACCCCCCTGTTTTTTATAGGTCATTCCAAGAATAAAAGTAATTTTAGATGAATTATCATTACTAACCTGTATAAAACTACATTGTCTTATTCATAACAAATGACGTTATGATCATCATAGTCTGAATAATAAGGTTATACAATGGTAATAAAACAAGAAAGAAGGGTAAAATATTGCTATCTAACTTCCACTCCTTACAGCATGGGACATTCGGATTTCGTTTTAAAGGAGCCCATCAGCAGCGCATTGTAGGAATCTATTCTCTAGGATGGGAGAAACGGATAAGTGACTCCTCTTATGACTGGGACGGTTTAACTAGAAGTGAAAAGGATATCATCGTTTTCCAATATACCTTAAAAGGTGCCGGTATGATTAGGATTAAAGATTGTACATATCGTCTTGAAGCCGGGGAAGCGTTCTTCGTCAAGGTTCCTAGTGATCATCGCTATTATTTGCCTTCAGATAGTGAAGAATGGGAATTTATACATATCACTTTATTTGGAGAGGAAGCCGTTAGATGCTATGAAGAGATCATACAGGATGCTGGTCATATACTGAAGTTGGATTTATTCTCAAACACGGTTTCAACGATCATTGATCTATTAAAAAAAGTTTCTATTCATAAATTGAATGATGCTTATGAAGCATCCTATTTGTCCTATTTGTTTTTAATGGAGCTACAACGTCATGTCTTAAACATTAAAACGAATGAGGAATGGCCCGATTCAATTTCAAATGCAATTCATTACATAAAAAATAATTTTGCTAATCCGATTACTCTTGACGATATTGTAGATGCATCAGGACTTTCTAAATATCATTTCACTCGACTGTTTCATAAAACCATTCATTCAACACCTATACAATACTTAACAAATACTAGAATCAATAAGTCCATTGATTTATTAAAAGATGATAAACTCACGATTGATGAGATTGCAGTAAAAGTAGGTTTTTCAAACGGAAATTATTTTGGAAAAGTTTTTCGTTCTTCCCTAGGACTATCGCCTGGAGAATATAGAAACAGTAAATCATTCATCGCTGTCGATCATATTATCGGCGACCATTGACTTGCAAGGCTTACTTCAGCGATTCACAAAAAAAGTAGCTTATCATTTAAATTTTAAATGACAGGCTACTTTTTTTACTACCAAACGATTAATCCCCTACAACATTCCGTTCATAAGCAACAGTACCTCTACAAATCGTTAACTCAATTACACCATCCTGACCAATCACAACAATATCCGCATCTTTCCCAGCTTGAATAGACCCTTTTCGATCGAACTGACCTAAACGCTTTGCTTGATTGATTGAAGTAATTTGGAGTTGTTCATGAATAGATAAATTCAACCATTTTGCAAGATTCACCCTTGCTTGATTCATCGTAACAATACTGCCCGCTAAAGAACCATTGGCTAATAAACACTTTCCATCATGCACCGTTACTTGCTGTCCACCCAAATCATATTCCCCATCTGGCATACCTTTCGCGCGCATGCCATCTGTAATGACAAGCACTTTTTCCAGCCCCTTCATCCTCACAATCATCTTCAATAAATCAGGGTGAAAATGAATGCCGTCTGGAATAATCTCAACATGCACATCATCTTGTATTAGAGCGCCTCCAGCAACACCAGGATCACGATGGTGCATGCCCTTCATACCATTAAACAAGTGTGTTGCATGGCTAACTCCGTGTTGAACAGCTGTTAATACTTCATCATAGGATGCATCCGTATGCCCCATCGATGCAATAACACCGGTCTCTTTCAGTTCAGCTAACAACTCAAAATGAGCATCAAGCTCTGGAGCAAAGGTAATCACCTTAATCGAATTTCCCGATAGCACCTGCCACTCTTTAAACAATTCGACATTTGGTGGGATAATTGCACTTTCAGGCTGGGCTCCTTTTTGCTGTTTATTAATAAAAGGACCTTCCAAATGAATACCTAGCATTTCAGCAGCTCCGGGACCATTTTCTTGTGTATAATAGAGTTCAAGATTTTTTAGCGTGCCCGTAGTATGTTCGATTGGATTCGTGATCGTTGTTGCCAGAAATGAAGTTGTTCCTTCTTTTGCTAGGGCAAGCGCAATCCCTTCAAAAGCTTCCTGACTGCCGTCCATAAAGTCAAATCCAGCTGCGCCATGAACATGAATATCAATCATACCCGGCATAACATATTGTTTCCCAGCACAATCGATGATTCTGTCATCGACAGACACAGATGGACAATTCTCCATATCCCCAACAGATTCTATTTTATCACCTTTTATATGTACGAATCCTTGCTGCAACAGCGTATTCTCCAATACAATTGTTGCATTTAATAAGAATATATTTTCCATATAAACGCCTCCTTATTTCATTTTTTCTACTTGTATCTGGTCAACAGCCCATTGTACTTTTGCCACATCAATCCGCCCTGTTTTCTCTTCCATTGCATTAAGTACGCCCATTGAAAGTCCAAATTTAATGAGGTCTTCATCCTTTAATCCGCGTGCAAATCCTGCCGCGAACCCTGCTACAACAGAGTCTCCCGAACCTACTGGATTGACCGCCTCAATTTTTGGCGCTTTAGCCCTGTAAAAAGTATCGGCATGTTTAACAATTGCTCCATCAGCTCCAAGTGTCACAACAACCCAAGGTATATCCTCAAATAACGATGATTCCAGCGCCTTTATAATGTCTGTGTCGCTCATCATTTTGCGATTTACTAGATCTCCTAGTTCTTGCTCATTTGGTTTGATGAAGTAAGGTTTATGACCACTTGTTAAGGTTGCCTTTAACAAAGCACCATTCGAATCTAATAATACACGTGCATTATGCCGATTGGCAATTTCTATTATCTTTGAATAAAAGTCTGTTGACAGTCCTTTCGGTAAACTGCCAGAAAGAGTAACAATGTCAACTTGCTGCACATCGCCAGTGAATTTCTCTAAAAATGCTAGCAATTCCTCTTGTGAAATAATTGGACCACTCTCCAATATTTCTGTCTGTTTTCCTTCATGAATGACGGCAATACAATTTCGTGTTTCACCTCCAATTTGCACAAAATAGTCCTCAATCCCTATCAACTCCATTTGTGAACGTATGAAATCTCCTAAACTGCCTCCTAAAAAGCCTGATGCAGCCACATCCTCGTTTAGCTGGTGTAAAACACGGGCTACATTCAATCCCTTCCCACCCGCTGTTTTAGACACATCGCCCACTCGATTTACCGTATCTAGTATAAAATTATCTAGCTTGTAACTAATATCCACAGCTGGATTTAATGTAATTGTTAAAATCATAAGTAGCCCTCCCCATTTTGATAGTTAAATGGAGTGAGAATTATCTCCCACTCCACACTGTTCTGTTATGCTTTGCCGTTACTCATACACATCATAATTTTCTCTTTCACAACTGTTTTCATAGCTTCTTTTGCAGGATTCATATATTTTCTTGTATCTGTCTCATTCGGATGTTCAACTAAATAACTACGTAATGCATCTGAAAATGGAATTTTAAGCTCTGTTGATATATTGACCTTTGCACAACCAAGTGAAATACATTTTTGGACATCTTCTTTAGAAATACCTGATGCACCATGTAATACAAGCGGAATATCCACTAGGTTTTTGATTTTTTCAAGACGATCAAAATCAAGATTTGGCACTGTTTCATAGACACCATGTCCTGTGCCAATCGCCACAGCTAGCGAATCAATACCCGTACGTTCCACAAATTCTTGAACAGTATCTGGATCTGTATAAGCCGCATCTGAAGCTTCAACAATTAAATCATCTTCCTGTCCCACTAATTTTCCAAGCTCCGCTTCAACTGTTGCCCCGTAACGATGTGCTTGTTCGACAACTTCTTTAGATATTGCAATATTATCTTCAAACGTACCATGTGAACCATCCACCATAACTGACTTAACACCTAGTTCGAGTGATTCTACAATCGATTCTAATGTTTCATGATGGTCCAAGTGCAAAGCAACCGGAACTCCACTCGTTTTTGCAGCTATCTCTGCAATGGCTTGAATATATTCGCGCCCTCCATATACCATTGTTCCCGGAGTAGCCGCAAGAATAACAGGCGATTTCAATTCGGCCGCCGCCTCGACAACCACTTGAATCGTCTCGAGATTATGAATATTAAACGCCGGAACAGCATACCCTTCCTTTCTAGCTTTAATCAGCATTTCTTTCGTATTGTGAACGTATCCCATCCTATTTCCCCCTAGTTATCGTTGTAGAATAGTTGCTTATTTTTGATAATCGTAAATCGTCACACCCTTAACAACACGACTAATCGCACCATCCGGGCTTGGATTATCCGGTGTAATCCCCAATTGAATTGATTTTTTCATTGCTAACGTCTGTGCAAATATCACATACAAGACAGCTAAATTAAAATCATTAGCAAACGACTCTGTTCCAGCATTTACAGTGACTACCCAATCGGCTAATCCTGCTACTTCCTCGTCTTCTGTTTCAGTAAGCGCAACAATTTTCATCCCCGACTTCGCTGCGGCTAATTCGCGTAAAATATCCAAATCATATTTTCGTGTATACGGATCCTGTGACATAAATAACGCCACCACTGATTTGTCATTCAAAATCGACTTAGGACCATGACGGAATCCAAGTGATGATTCATGAATCGCTACTACTTGCCCGCCCGATAATTCAAGCATTTTCAAAGCTGCTTCATGCGATAGTTGTGCAAGTGGACCTGACCCCAAATAAACAATTCGGTCAAAATCAAAGCCAAGTACTTCGTCAACCGCATCACCAAGCTGTTCAATGAATGTCTCCGCACTTGCAATCACTTGTTGTGCAACCGCTGGCGTGAAAACATCTTCCGTAAATAACGCATAAGCTGCCATAATCATACTTGTAAAGCTACTTGTCATCGCTAATGATTGGTCATTCGATTTTTCAGGCATCAACATCGTCATACAGTTAGCATCACCTTGAATATTTTTCGCTAACTGGCCGTCTTTGTTACAAGTAATAACGACTTGATAAAAGTCCTTCACAATCTCTTGTCCTAACGAAACCGTTGCCACACTTTCCGGACTATTGCCCGAGCGCGCAAATGACACCAAGATAGTCGGTGTATCCTTAAACAAATAAGCTGTTGGATTTGACACAATATCCGTTGTCGGAATTGATTCAAACTGAACGTTATGACGATTATGTCGTGCTAATTCTGGAACTAATGTGTCGCCGACAAAAGCAGAAGTTCCCGCACCTGTTAAAATGACACGTACACGGTCATGCTTGTTGTAAATAGAAGCCAAAAAATCTTTATATGTTGCTTGTTGCTCAAAAAACGCTGACACCAGTTCCTGCCATACAGCTGGCTGTTGGTGTATTTCCCTCGCCGTATGCACTGCATTATGTTCAATAATTTGTTCTGAAGTTAGATTAAACAATTTTACGCCTCCAATTTTATAATCTTTCATTTCGTCTGGTCATGTTGTCATAACCAGTCAAGGTACGAAGAAACTCCCTGAGGATGTTTCTTTTGGATGATTAACTCAATTCCACAGTATAATCAAATTTATCTCCACGTACGACGCTAATCGTATATTCAATTAAGATATCATTATGATAAGCATTGCGTTTGATCAACATTCCAGGCTGGTGGACGGCCATTTTTAAATGCTTCGCTTCTGCATCGCGCACACTAATTGCTGAAAATTTTTCGACTGCTTTTGTGACGCTCACTTGATAATCCTGAAAAAAGATTTCATACATAGGCCTTTCTACAAAGTCCTGTTCAGTTAATCCTGGAAAGACTTTTTTCGGTAAAAAAGATGCTTCATACATTAACGGTTCATCATTTGCTAAACGTAAACGAATGACTTGAAACACTTCATCAAAGGGCTTCAAATTCATGTTCGTTGCCAAACGTTCGTCTGCTACGATTTCGTTAAATTCTAGCACCCGCGTAGTAGGAACCTTGCCCATCTTCTTCATTTCTTCAGTAAAACTATATAACTTTACTAAATGTTGATTGATGGTTTTAGGTGCCACAAATGTTCCTTTGCCATGGAGTTTGTAAATATAGCCTTCTAGCGTCAATTCCTGCAAAGCTTGCCTGACAGTAATTCGACTTAAGCCGTAGATCTCACAAAATTCACGTTCAGAAGGCAATTTTTCATGTTCTTCATAATCCTGTTGCTCAATTTTCATAATTAGTTTATCCATCAATTGTAAATACAACGGGATTTTACTTCCTTTATCCAAAACGTGACATACACCTCCTGAACCTACATGGTTCTTTATCCAACTGGTTATAACCAGTCGGATATAGTATAGACTATAATCTTTTACATGTAAAGCTGTTGCAAGATACATAGTAATATAAACGCTGTTCAACTTTTCCTATTCACAGAAAGTGCTTCTACTGTATTCAATTAAAACTCTTTAAAAAACTATCTAAATGAATGACTTTACCATTTTGAAGTCTTGAGGCTTCAGCACCAAACGCTAGCAAATGGCTTTCGAGAGATACCGCAGCGGATGATCGGCTGCTATTTTCTGTGTAGTTTTGAGCTGCCTGTAAAAAGTCTCGAACAATGGCTTCATCGCCACCGCCATGGCCACTTTTCGGTTCCTTAAGCTTGGTAATTGTTTCGTTTTTCGTTAAAAAATCAAAAACAGAGATTGAGTTTTCATCCATTTTCCCTCTAATTTCACCTTTGGTCCCCATAATTTGTACAATACGTGTTTGCTCTCTAGTAAACCCACACATGCTAAATGTCGCCGTAGCGCCATTATCAAACTCCAGATTGACCACTTGATGATCAACAACATTATTATCAGAACGATAGACACATCTTCCATAGTCTGTTGTGTTTAACGCATGAATGATACCTTCTCGTGAATGATCGGTTGTAAACTTTTTCGCCCAGCCCATTCCTTCCCCTAAATAATAGCGTCCTGCATGAAACGCACAATCATTGGCGATGGGGCATCCATCCAAACAACGTAAAGGTCCATTTTCAGGTGCATTGGACTCCTTAAAATGCATCAGCGAACCAAAAGAACTGACACGCTTACATTTCTGGTCCATCAAATACATAAGGATATCCATATCATGACATGACTTTTGTAAAATCATCGGACTAGATTCATCGCAATTATTCCAATTTCCTCGCACAAAGCTATGTGACATGTGCATCACTTCAACATTTTCATTCAATTGAATCGATACAATATCACCAATTTTGCCTTCGTCAATAATCGCTTTAATAGATTGCCAGAATGGTGTATATCTAAGCACATGGCAAATTGTTAGTAATTTATTATGCTTTTTTGCAACTTCAACCATCGAAACGCATTCTTTCGGACTAGGTGACATGGGCTTTTCAAGTAAAACATGATACCCTTTTTCAATGGCTTTTACGGTTGGTTCATAATGCCCTCTATCTAATGTACAAATAAAAGCCACATCCGCTTCAATATCCTGCTCCAGCATTTCTTCCCAGGATGCGTAACATTGCTTTGGTGAAAGGGAATATTGTTTTGCAAATGCTTCCCTTCTCTCTGGAATCGCTTCTGCAACTGCCACAAACTCTAATTCATTTGGATAATTGTTCGCATAAGGCGCATAGGCTTTAGCACCTCTATCACCCGCGCCGATTAATATAGCTTTGATTCGCTTCATAATATCCCCGCCTTTTCTAATACTTTCTAAATTACTAGTAAAATTTGATAGTAAAACATTTATCCATGATAACATGGATTTATTATTCAGACTATACGGAATATAAAAATGTCCCCTATGCCACTGTTGGACATAGAGGATTCACTAGTACCATAATTATCCCTTCACAGATCCAGCCAGCAACCCTCTTACAAAATATTTCCCAAGAAAAATATAGACGAGTAAAGTGGGTAATGCTGCGAGTAATGCCCCCGCCATTTGTACGTTCCATTGCACAATCTGGCTTCCTGATAGATTTTGCAACGCCACCATAACCGGCTGCTTACTACCCGTTGTAATCGTAACGGCAAATAAGAATTCATTCCATATATTCGTGAATTGCCAGATTGCCACAACAACAAAACCAGTAATGGATAAGGGAATAATAATATGCCTAAAGACACCTAAGAAGTTGGCACCATCTATTTGGGCTGATTCTATCAGTTCATCAGGGATGCTTGCGTAAAAGTTTCTAAACATCAATGTAGTAATCGGTAAACCATAGACCACATGCACCAATATTAATCCAGGAATCGTATTATAAAGCTCAATCGTCCGCAAAAATTGAATCAATGGAATCAAAATACTTTGATAAGGAATAAACATTCCAAATAATATAAACGTAAACAATACATCAGAGCCTCTAAACTTCCATTTGGATAAAACATAGCCATTCATAGCTCCAAGCAGGGCAGACAGTAATGTCGCCGGGATGACTAAATAAAAACTATTTAATAGATTCGGAGCTAAGCTATCAAAAGCCATTTTATACGAATTAAAATCAAGTATTGTTGGCAATGCCCACATTTGATCGATTGAAACTTCCGACAGCGGCTTGAGACTTGTCACGATGATGACATAGATAGGTGTTAGAAAAAAAAGTGAAATTATGATTAATAAACTATATTTAACGATGCTTCCAATTCGGATTGACGCCATTATCTTTCACCCTTTCTACTACTCCATAAATAAGGAACAATAAATACGGCTACTAGCAGCAACATGATAATTGCGATGGCAGCGCCATTTGCATAATAATTTCCTCTAAATGTTGTTTCAAACATATACAGACCAGGCACATCTGTGACAAAATTGGCACCCGAACCTGTCATCGCATAAATTAAATCAAATATTTTCAAGGAAATATGTGCCATGATGATGACAACACTCATGGTAATCGGCATCAGCATAGGTAAAATAATTTTCATATACACTTGAAACTCTGTTGCCCCGTCCATTCTCGCAGCTTCTCGTAATTCATCGCCAATGCCGCGTAAGCCCGCTAAATACATCGCCAATGAAAATCCAGTCATTTGCCAAACAGCAGCAATGACAACCGCAATAATGGCAACAGGTAATCCAAACTCAATGCTTCCCCATTTGAAACCTGCTAAAATGGTAGTATCTGTATACCATTTAGGCTGGATACCAAATACATCCAAAAATTTATTAAAGCCCGTTGATGGATGTAACAGCCATTGCCAAACAACTCCAGTGACAATAAAGGACAATGCCATTGGAAATAAAAAGATGTTTCTAAAAACCGATTCTCCTTTTAGCTTCTGATCAAGTAAGATAGACAACGCTAAACCAAGTAAAATGACAGCACCAATAAAGAAGATAGTGAAAAATAAAGTGTTCCGTAAATCGGCCCGAAAACGGAAATCATTAAATAAATAGAGGTAGTTTTTCAGACCTGCAAATGAAAAGTCGGGAACAATCGTATTATAATTACTTAATGAAATATACCCCGTCCAACTAATAAATCCATAGACAAAAACCATAATAAAAATAATAGAGGGCAGTAAAAAGGCTATTGCTGTCAATTGATCTTTTGATACTTTCTTTTTTCTCTTAAGCTGCATATCCTTTTCCATAGTCCATCCTCCTCGATTTGAGGCTCCCAAAGTTAATAACTCTATAAAAATAGAGGGTGCCGCCAATCTATAAGGCTAGCACCCTCATTTTTTACATATCAGGTGCTGCATTTTGTAAAGCTTCTACAAAGTTCTTAACGTCTCTTTGTGTCACAAAAATATTAACAGCTTGATTTGCTTTTGTAACAAAGCCTTCTGATGCTGCTGAACCGTGCGCAAGGCTCGGGTACAATTGAGCAGTCTTGAAGTCTTCGATTGTATCTTTACCATAGTCATCGTATTTAGATGGGTCTGCATCAATCCTAGCTGGGATAGAACCCTTTAATGGATTAAATGCATCCTGACCTTCTACTGAACCGAGAACTGTTAAGAATTGTTTCGTAGACTCCACATTTTCAATTCCTTTTGGCAAGCCAAATGTATCTGTGATAACTGCGAAGTCTCCCACTGTGTCAGGGAATGCAAAATAGCCAAAGTCTTGATTTGTGACAAGTTTTAAGTCATTGACGAAATAGCCTTTCGCCCAGTCACCCATATTAATCATCGCTGCTTTCCCCTCTGCAACTAACTGTGCAGAGTCCTGCCAGTTACGTGATGCATGGTCTTCATTGACATAATCAAGGATTTTCCCAAATTTCTCTGCTGCAGCCACAACTCTTTCATCTGTGAAATCAATTTCACCCGCAAATAGTTGCAAATAGCCATCTCTTCCTAGTTCAGCTGCCAATACATTTTCAAAAATCATTGTTGCTTCCCATGATTCTTTATCGCCCAATGCTAATGGAACAACGCCAGCCGCTTGCAATTTGTCTGCTACTTCAAAAAACTCATCCAATGTTGTTGGAACTTCAATGCCGTGCTCGTCGAATACTGCCTTATTATAGAACATGACATTACCACGGTGAACGTTAACCGGAACGGAATAGATATTATCGCCATTACTCACAAGTTCTATTAAAGCTTCCGGGAATTTATCCAGCCAGCCATTTGCTTCATATAAATCATTGAGTGGAGCCATTTTGTCGGCTGCAACCCAACTTTTGTTCAGTTCTTCTCCACCATGTACTTGGAAAGTTGACGGTGGATCATTCCCTTGCATTCTTGTTGCTAGAACCGCTTTCGCGTTTGTTCCAGCTCCTCCCGCTACCGCCGCATTTTCAACTTTAATTTCTGGGTGAAGTTTGTTAAATAAGTCAATGAGCGCTAGAAGCCCATCCTCTTCACCAGCACCCGTCCACCAGCTAAAGATTTCAACAGGCCCTTCTGCACTTCCCCCACCCTTATCCTTCGATTTGTCTGGGGAATCAGATGTCGAATCTGAACTACACGCAGACACAACAAGTGCAAGTGCTAATAATACAAATAAGCCAAAAAACTTTTTCATAATGTTGCCCCCTTTTCTATTGATGGCGCTTACATTCTATATTGTATGATAATTCAGATGCACTAGGTTGATAAAGAACCTGCACTTTTCTACGTTTAGCTTCATTTTTCAAAGATGCTATCTTTATATTGCCTTGGAGAGCTATGAAAATACTTTTTAAATACGCGACTAAAATAATTGGGGTCTTTATAACCAACCATAAAACTAATTTCTTTTAGCGAATGGCTATTTTTCTCAATTAATTCTTTAGCGTGCTCCATTCGTGTCTTCGTTGAAAATTCGATAAAGGTTTCACCAAACTCTTCTTTAAAGAGATTGGAAAAGTAATTAGGGCTTAAATTCACAAAAGCTGCCACTTCTTCTAGTGTCATCCCTTGTGCATAATGCGCTTCTATATAGTACTTTGCTTTGGTCATAGATTGCTTGGTGTGGCAATAATCATTCATGTTCATACAACAGACATTCAAATACGTATACCAATCTTGATTGGATTGTAAAGATGATATGGAGCCGGCTATTGCAATATTACGCTTGGCAAATATCGTTTGTAACCGAATGTATAAGTTTTCTTTATCGTGCATCGCTAATACATGCTGGTTTTCTTTAAAAGCCATCAACGCTTCATCAGAATTACCCTTCTCAACTTCTTGCGTAATTTGTGCGACAATATCCTTCTGAAGCTGATTTTCTTGTAAAAAACCGTAATTACTTTTATGGTCCATTTTCAATTGAAAACTCGCTGTGTAAGCTTCGCGATATGATAACGCTAATTTCTCTAGCGAATCAGCACTCTGTCCAATCCCAATAAACACATTTCCTCCTAGTCCCATCTGTACATTCCTCACTACAGTCAATTGCTCCGCCTTTGTGACCAGCTCAGTTGTTAACACAAGGACAGCGATACTATCATTTGTTTCATAGAGCATAAACGGCTGATGAAGCTGTTGCTTAATATGTTGTACATCAAATACGCTATCTGAACTTAGCACAAAAAAATATCCTGCTGCCATGTGAGGAAATAGCTGCTTTTGCAAATCGAATGTCTCTTGCACAATCATCTGTTTCATCAATTTCCTCATAAACTTCTCTTTCAATAACTGTTGTTTTTCTTCTTCAATTTTCGCTTCATACATGATTTCCTTCTTCACGCGAAGTAGCGCCTGACTAATCTCCTCTTTCTTCCTCGGTTTTAACAGGTAATCCTTAATGCCAAATCGCATCGCTTGCTTGGCATATTCAAACGTATCAAAAGCTGATACCAAAATAAATTTGATAGTCGGTTGGGCAGCATGTATATGTTCGATAGCCTCCAAGCCGTTGATACCGGGCATTTTTATATCCATAAAAATAATATCCGGTTGTAGTTTTGCTGCTAACTCAATCACCATTCGTCCATTTGCGGCTTCCCCCACAACATCCATGTCCTCGAAATTCTCGCGGATAAACTTCTTCATCGCTTGTCGCTCGAGTACCTCATCATCAGCGATTACAATTCTCATCTTTCTCCCCCCCAATCATTTTAGGTATCAGTAAACGTACCGTAGTCCATTGTCCTTTTTCAGATTCAATTTCCACTACATATGTCGTTTGGTAAAATAATTGTAAGCGTCGAATGACATTCGTTAAACCAATCCCTGTGGAGTGCCCGACATGGTCATCCCTAACTGCTGCTAGTGTTAGTAAGTCTTCGATTTTGTCCAGTTCAATTCCTTCGCCATTATCTTTTACTTCGACGATGACATTTTTGGCTGTTTGCCGAACAGTAATAGCTATAACGCCGCCTTCTTCTCGCTCCTCAATGCCATGAATAAACGCATTTTCAACTAATGGTTGTAAGGTCAAACGCGGGATTTCAATGCTCAGGCATGTCTCATCGATTTCCGTCACAAATTGGATTCTTTCAGAAAATCGCGTCTGTTGAATCCGAAAATAATCCCCTACGATGGTTACTTCATCCTTCAGTGTCACATGGCTATCAATTTCCCCTAAACTATGGCGCAATATTGCTGCCACTGAATCGATAAGGCCTGAAGTGGCATGGGCATCTTCCAAATAAGCCATTTGTGAAATCGTATTAAGTGTATTAAATAAGAAATGCGGGTTAATTTGGTTTTGCAAATGCTTTAATTCCATCTCTTTAAGAAGCTGATCTAATTCTGACTGATCTTTAATTTCCTGAACGAGCCCATGAATGTTAGATCGCATATGATTGAAGGCATCTCCGAGTACCCTTAATTCATCATTCGATTGAATGTCTACTGGTTTTCCGATGAGATCTCCTTTGGCCACTTCCTTCGCCGCGCGTGATAGCTTATTCAATGGACTGGTAATCCCATTAGCAAACCATAGCGCAAAAAAGACGGCAAGCGCAATTGTTGTAAAAAATAAAAAGATAATAAATGTGAAGAAGTAGCCCTTCCTTTGTTGCAAATCAACATAAAAAGACTGATAAGCGGTTAATTCGACATCAATTAGCTCAAGTGCAGCTTCTTGAATATAGCCTGCTGCAATACGCACTTCCTCTAAATGGTCTGTATATTTTTCAATATCTCCCTTCAAGACAAATCCGATGGTCAGCTCACTTTCATGCATAAAGGTGTCAATTAAATTGATATAGTTTTTTACTTTAATCGTTTCGATATAACCGAATGTGTCTGCTAACTTTTCCTTATCCGTCGCTAGTTGCATTTTTTTAGCAAAATAAGCTAAAGCATTCTCATCCTCTGGTTCTATGACATATATTTTTGTAAACGCATATAGTTCATTGGACTTTTGTGAAATGGAGTTGAGCAATAAAAACCGTTGAAAGCTGACGTCATATTTATCGATAAGCTCTGTTGAACTAACGAAAATAGATATAGCCGTTACTTGAAATAGTAGAACAAAAACAAAAAAATACACAATTAGCTTCCCTCGGATTGTCTTCATCTACGTTCTCCTTGCAAAAACGCATCGGAATTTTCCTTTTCTACGACAATTGTTTGCGTAAAAATTTCACTTTCCAACAAATCACTCTGTTGTAAATTAATCATCGCTTCGATAGCCACTTGCCCCATCTTTTCTGGATATTGGGCAATTGTTGCATCAATTTTCTCTCTTTGAATCAAGTTAAGCGTTTCTGGCAAAATATCAAACGCTGTTAAATAGACATCCTTGTTCGGAGCGATTTCACGTAAACCTTCCACCATGCCAATGCCATCTAACGCGCTAAGACCTACCAATACATTGATAGCAGGATATTCTTTTAGCAAAGAGTATGTAGCCTGTGCTGCGCCCACTTGCGTAATATTTGATTCGCGAATACCGACAATTTGGATACGTTCTGTCTCTTGAATCGCGTCCTTGAATCCTTCTAGTCTCTCCTGCTGATTAATCGCATCAAAACGCCCTGTTACAATACCTACATATTGTTCGCCAGTCGTATTGGCAATCACTGTTTCCCCCGCAAGCTGGCCTGCGTAAAAATTATCGGTTCCTACATAGACTTTACGCACACTACTTTTCACATCCGTGTCAACAGTTACAATAGGAATTCCACGCTCTACACCTTTTAGAACTAGATCAACAAATCGTTGCCCCTCAACACCTTGTGTAATAATCCCATCTACCTTCACGGACACCATCCTGTCCAATAACTTGAGTAGCTGATCATTATCTGCCTTCAGGGGTCCAACATATTCCAAATAAATATCATGTTCTGCAGCTATCTTCCTTGCTCCTTTTTCAATTAAGCGCCAATACTCATTATCAATTTCCTCTGCCACTAACGCAAAGTGATAACGATAATTGTCGGAAGATCCTACTTCCTCTTCAATGTAAAATGTTTTATAGCCATAAACAATCATGCCTATAAAACTACTAATAAATAAAGTTCCACCCAATGTATATACAATTAGTCTTGAATACTTGTTCATCACACACCTACTTCACTAAATATTCTTTCAATCTATTGTCTAGTGAATGGTGACTTTTGGCAAGGCTAAAAAAATATAGGCTTCAAAATTCAACAGAGGCCCTCCTACAGTTGAACTATAGGAGGGCCTCTGTTGAATTAGGTTAAAATAAATATCTTGCCGAATAAATGATTATCGAAACAGTGATGGCGCTAATTAAAGTGGAAAATAATACGATTTGGGCTGCCAAATCAGGGTGATTATTATACTCCTGAGCTATAACCGCACTGTTTACCGATGTTGGCATTGCCGAACCAATTAATAAGGCTTGTGCTACGATACCATCCACCTTGAATAAGAAAATAATTGCCAAAGCAATCATCGGTCCAACAGCTAATCTGAGGAGTAAACTATAGTAGATGGAAGATAGCCCTGCACTGAATTTAATTTGGGCAACTTGAGCACCAAGCGTTAATAATGCAAACGCAATCATAGCGTCGGCAATATAATTTGCTGGCACCCAAATAAATGACGGAATCGGAATACTAAAAACATTTGTGGCAACTCCCGCCAACATCGCATACAGCACCGGCATTTTAAAATATCCAAGTGCCGCTTTCAATTTTCCTACTTGAATCGATTGAAGAGAAAAAATACCGTATGAAAATAAAAAAATGTTTTGCAGTGTGAGCATAATCACTTGGATAGACATAGCTAATGGATCACTTTTGAATACTAAATCATTTACAGGGACACCGTAATTACCTGAGTTAAAGAACATAACGCTATTTGAAAAGGTGGTCCTCTCTCCTGTTTCCAAACCTATCATTTTACCGACAAAGTGAGATATACAATAGAGAAGCGCTACATAGAGTATGAAAAAAAGTAATATATTCCCGAATAAGCTGGCAGAAATTTGTGTACTGTGTAACTTAACAAAGATGAAACCCGGTACGAGAAAGTAAATATTCAATCTTGCTAATGTTTGTAAGTTCAGTTCAAATTTCTTTTGCAATAAAAACCCAATACCCATAATCACAAAAATAGGTAACAGGATATCTTTTAAAATAACAAATAGTTCTACCAAACAGTTCCCTTCCTTCTAGTGATTGCCAAGTAACGTTTACTCGGCAATCACATCACTCCTTTAACTGCATCCACACTTGTTCATATACCTTCTTCAACGCTATATTATGCTGTTCAGCGATTTTTTTACACTCCTCAAATTCTGGAGAGCTTTGAATGACTTGACCATCATAAATCCCTTCCTTGACAGTAACAGTGCCCCATTTAATTGTTACTGTTCGAAACTTTCTTTCTAGGCGATGCACGGATAATGGATAATAACGCACACCTAATGTCGTTGTTTCTGTAAATAATATGTGCTTCATTTTCTCAAGATTTTCTTGTGAACAAAGTAATTGTAACAATATCCCAGGTCTGTTTTTCTTCATATAAATAGATGTGTAATACACATCATTTGCCCCAGATTCAATGAGTAAATCCATCAGATAGCCAAGCAACTCACCAGAGATATCATCAAGATTGACTTCCATCTTCAACATTTCATGATCGATATGCGCATGATTAGGTGGGTGGTTCGAAGTCACTGTCAACACTCCTTTTCTTTAGGCTGCGCTAACCGATGGATTAAAACAGCATTGAATGCCCCGCCAAATCCATTATCAATATTTACAACACTAATGCCTGAAGCACAGGAATTTAACATGGTTAACAGTCCAGCTAAACCGTTAAAACTCGCTCCATAGCCAACACTTGTGGGGACAGCAATGACAGGATGTGACACAAGTCCACCTACTACACTAGGAAGCGCACCATCCATCCCAGCAACAACAATCGAAACTGTTGCCTGTTGGATTTCTTCAATATTATCAAAGAGGCGATGAATGCCGGCTACTCCTACATCATAAAATCGTCGGACTTCACAACCAAATGCTTCCGCAGTAACAGCTGCTTCTTCCGCTACCCGTAAATCAGATGTCCCTGCACACACTACAGCGATGTAGCCCGTTTGAAACTCCTTCTTTATTTTGCGTTCAGAATAGATAATTTGTGATTGCTCATCGTACATCAAGTCTGTATGTTGCTCGAGCACTTCAATCGATTTTTCTTTCGACATACGTGTGACTAATACAGCATTGCCCTTTGCCCGAATCGCTGTAATAATCGCAGAGATTTGTTCAGCAGATTTCCCTTCACCATAAATCGTTTCAGGAAATCCTTGGCGTTTCTCACGATGATGATCGACTTTGGCAAATCCTAAGTTTTCATACGTAGCCAACTTTTCCTTGGCCTCTTCTATACTGAGTGTCCCTAGTTGAACTTGTTTCAATATTTCTTCCATCTCTCATCCACCTTACTCATTGTCAAATTCCGATCAAAAGTACTTCGCTAAGTCTTTAGCAATCATCTCATACTTTTCAAATGCTTTTCTATAGATGTCATGATTTTGTTGATTAGGTTTAATGATGGCTTCGATTGGTATATTATGCTTAATATCTTCAAATGAATCCACTTTTCCAACGGCCACTAATGCTGTCCAAGCTGCTCCCCACGCCGCGCTATGGTGGCTTTCAGAAAGATACACTTCTTTGCCAAAGACATCTGCTAGCATTTGCACCCATAATGGAGATCTAGCCAAACCACCATTGACAAATAGTTTATCAGGTTCTCCCGCTTGGCGTTCGAGTGCTTTTCCAATATGGTATAGATTATACGTAATCCCTTCCAAAACCGCACGAACTAAGTGTTCCTTTTTATGCGTGATAGAAAGTCCAAAGAAGTTGCCCTTTGCTTCCTGATTCCATAGTGGAGCCCGCTCTCCATTTATATAAGGAAGGAATAATAATCCTTCTGCACCAGGAGCAACTTGTTCTGCTTCTGCAGTTAATTCATCAAAACTGCCCCCATATTCAATCAACTCTTTCAACCATTGCAACGCAATTCCACCATTATTAGTAGGACCACCGATAATAGAAAGATCTCTTGTAAATGCATAACAAAAAGTTTCCTGATGTTCACTGACATCAAAGCCAGTAATCATTTGTCGAATAGCTCCACTTGTACCAGCAGATATCGCCACTTCCCCAGGGGAAATCGCCCCACTTCCTAAATTCGACAATTGCCCATCCGCCGAGCCAATGACCACCGGCATATTACTTGAAATCCCCATTTCTGCTGCAATTCCTTTGTCAATTCCCATTAAGATTTCCGTCGGCGGCACAATGTCGGACAGTTGCTTTTTATCAACTCCTGCAAGAGCCAATGCTTGCTCATCCCAATCAAAAGTAGTCATATTAAATAGACCCGTAGCAGATGCCATCGAGTAATCTATCAGTCTACGGCCAAACCACTTTTGAATGATGTATTCTTTTGTGGACATGAAGTAACTAGCTTGCTGATAAGGCTCAAAAGCCGTCTCTTTCATCCATAGCAATTTACTGAGCGGTGACATCGGGTGATTTGGCAACCCAGTTTTTGCATAAATTTCATTGCCTACTGTTTTCTTTAGTTCTTGTGCTTGCTCGTTACTTCTACCATCAGCCCAAATGATGGCCTGTGATAAAGGTTGATAATGCTCATCAACACAAATCAGCGCATGCATGGCACAAGAAATTCCCAGTGTCAGCAACTCATCTTGCTTACTATTGGCTTTAGCGATGACATCTTTCATAGCCCCGACAGCTGCTTGTTCAATTTCTACTGGATCTTGTTCGACCCAGCCTACATGCGGATAATAAGATGTAATCATTCTTTCCGCTTCAGCCACTAACTTCCCATTTAATTCAAAAATAACTGCTTTAGCACTTGTTGTACCGATATCTAGTGCTATTACTAATTCTCTTGCCATATTCGCTCTCCCTCTCTAAATTGAAAACGCCCATATGTTCGTTATACATTAATGACCACATGACTGAAGCAAGAACCCCTGACACCGCCCACGGGATAAAAGCAATAGCTCGTACTAAGCCCCTGAATTTAAATGTTTGATTGAGTAATAGTGCAAAAATCATTCCAAACACTAACTGCAGACCTACTTCCGAAACAACCCACTTCAAACTATTCCATAGACTTGGAATAAATAATTTGTCGTCCGTAAATATTTTTACGAAGTTGTCGAAACCAGCAAATTTATTATAAAAAGGTGCTGAGATGTCATAGTGTTGAAAGCTGTAATAAAATACTGTTCCAATCGGGTAGAATAAAAACGTTGCGATAATTAAAAATGACGGCAAGATGAAGAAATAAGGAATCCAATTATCCATTTTAAACTTCCGATTTACTTTTAGACTTCCACTCGATTGCGGTAAGCTCATTCTCACTCCTCCTTCTCTTTCTTAAGGTTGGTCTAAGTGTAAATGAAACCGCTTTCTTTTAGAAGTTGATATTTTAAGTATTTAGTTAACTTCTTTAACACGTTAAATTTCTTTACCGTCTCGTTTTTCGCTAAAATACACCATAATACCTCTAATAGGTACTATGGTGGTGTTTATAAAAGAAAATAAGCAACAGTCGTTCCTATTCCTCCGAGAAGCAGCGCATATGGCAAATTGTTTAGGGTAATTCTATATGGACTTTGATTGGTATCCATTGCTGTCAGTGTCACAACCAAGCCATATGTACCTACAGTCAATGTAGAAATTGCACTCGTAACCATAACAATTGCTAGGCTAAGCGGATTATAGACGTCTAGTAAACTGCCGATTAAACTAGTCAATATCCCAATTGTTGCAATCGGGTGAATCCCAAACATACTAAGCAAGATAAATAAAGCTTGGATCATAAAAAAGACTAGCAATGGATATTCTGCAACAAGAAAGATTGGCTTCTCAATTACCTCTAAAAAAGTAGAGGTACTAATACTATTTGAAAAAAAGGACAGTGAAATAAATAAGATTATAAAATTTTGCATTGTATTTGTTTTCATTTTCCACGTACTCCAACCGATAATCCAAAAACTTCTTCCCCTCTTTATAATAAATGACCAAATGAAAGTAAACGGAAAGATAAGAAGTGTCACTGTCAAAATAAAATCAATTTTAAAAAATGTCCCACAGACAATAACTAACACCAGAAATAGCACTAGCGCACTTGATAGATGAGCAATTTTTTTAGCCAAACCTTTGACATCGATATCCCTGGACAGCTTTTTACTTGGACTAGCATATTTTCTAAAATGATAGCGTCCCCAAAGTGAGTCAATTGTAAATGTAACTACGGCAATCAATAATAACCAAGGTAGGATTGCTACATAAGAAACGCCTGTTACAAAGATTGATAAGACAACTAATATTTCAAGAGGACTCCATAGTAAAGCTAAGGTAAATCCCCTTAATGTTGATGTACTAATGAATGAATCTCGCACTTTTTTATTTAATTGCGCTAAATTAGCTTTCAATACATCTTGTGAAATCGTAACCGCCGATAAATTTAGAAATGCTGCTAGCGTAAGCGTTGTTGCTGAGCCACGTACATACAACTTACCAACATCTGCTACATTCGCCTTCATTAAATTGTTTAGGCTCTGATCAAATCGCCCGCTTCTGACAACACTATTCATCCAAGGTAACATGGCTAAAAGAGTCAGCAACGCCATATTAGATGTTAATACACTTGGAATTGCAAGAACTTCTTGTCCTGATGTAACGTATAAACAAGCCCCTACAACAATGAATGCAGCACTTAGTATCCTAAATAATCTTGATGCTCCAACAAAAGAAATTAGCAACATGGCGATAGCAAGTAAACCAATTAAATAATTCAAACGCTCGCTGGCGATAAATATATTTGCGATGTGCAGGACAAATACGAATGTGTAAAAAATATATAAGTATTGAAACACCGAATACTGCTTCATGTTGACCTCCTAAAACCTAATCCTCTCGTTTATCTAAATGAACTTTAGACGACAGTGATTATTCTCCAATAATAACTCGAAGTACATTTGGATGCTTTGGAAAAGTTTTGGTTC
Organism: Sporosarcina sp. YIM B06819; assembly: GCF_033485175.1. Taxonomy (NCBI): domain Bacteria; kingdom Bacillati; phylum Bacillota; class Bacilli; order Caryophanales; family Caryophanaceae; genus Sporosarcina; species Sporosarcina sp. YIM B06819. Next base: position 68,686 of record NZ_JAWLIQ010000008.1, read on the forward strand.
CTGCTCCGTAGCCGATGGACTGTACTCTCATAGCCGGTAATGTACAGTAACTTTCAGCAAGTACCGCTACAATTGCCGCCCCCGTAGGTGTTGCTAGCTCTCCTCTTACTTCACTTTCCGCAATCGGTATGCCTAGCAAAATTTCTAGTGTAGCAGGTGCTGGTACTGGATAAACGCCATGATCAATATGAATTCTGCCTGAGCCCACTGGAATAGCAGATGATTTAATACTATCTATCTGCAGCTGTTCAAGTAATATTGCTACACCCACAATATCGATAATCGAATCAACTGCTCCTACCTCATGAAAATGAACATCTTCAAGTGCTACGCCATGGATTTTACCTTCTGCTTGTCCAATTTTTTTAAAGATATCTACTGCATTACTTTCTACTCGTTCGGAAAAATTAGCTGATTTAATAAGCTTGACAATTTCCTGATAGGAGCGATGGTCATGGCTATGCTCGTGATGATGATCGTGCTCATGGTTTTGACTATGCCCGTGAATGTGAACATCATTTGTTAACAAAACATCAAACTTTGTACTGGTGATGCCATTTTTAACAACTTTATTGAATTTTAATTCATACTCTTTTTCCATATTCAGCTTTTTCAACTCTGTTTCGAGATGGACTGGGTCCCCTCCTGCATCTATCAGAGCCCCGATAACCATATCGCCACTAATTCCTGAAAAACAATCAAAATATAATATTCTCATTTTAATAAATCCTTTCTATGCTATGATATATTTATGGTGGCATTGCTTTGACTACCAAACAAAGTAATTTTATTATATCAATAAGACATTTATGCATTAGTATAATTAAGTCGGGAGGATAAAGATGATTACTGGCGATGGTGCTTATATAAAAAAAATTAATAGAAGTATAATTTTAAGCAAAATAATTGAGTGTGGCATGATTTCGAGAGCAGACTTATCAAAGATTACTGGCTTAAACAAAGCTACAATTTCTATTCAAGTTTCTGATTTACTAGGTGAAAACTTGATTTGTGAAACAACTCTTGAGCATAATGTTGTTGGTAGGAGACCGATCATGCTGTCGATCAACAAAGAGGCAGGTTATGTGTTAGGAATTGATCTTGATTATAAACATATTCAATACACAGTCTCTGACTTAGGCGGTAATCCAGTTCGTTACGACTCTATCGCTTTAGAAACAGATGATTATGAAGATATCGTCCATCTGCTTATTAAGCATATTAAAGAGTATCAAAACGATTATTCAAACAGTTATTATGGGTTAGTTAGTGTGATGATTGGTATCCATGGAACTGTAAATAAAGATGATAGCATCTATTTTGTACCTACCTATCAATGGAAAAATAAATCCCTAAAGACTGACCTAAATAAAGAATTAGCAATAACTATATCGATTCAAAATAACGCAAACCTATCTGCTTATGCCGAACGAGTCTATAAACACCATGAGAGCAACAACTTACTTTGCATCATTCTAACCTCTGGAATTGGTTCAGGGATTATGATTGACGGCAAACTTCTTAAAGGTTTTCATGGCTATGCTGGTGAAATGGGACATATGATTATTTCCAAGGACGGTGAAGAATGTCGCTGCGGAAATAATGGCTGCTGGGAGCTCTATTCATCTGAACCAAGCCTACTTGCACGATTATCAAAGCAGCTAGACATCTCAAAGCTAACCCCTGATGATGTAATAACTCTGATAGCCAAGCAAGATCCTATTACCCTTCAGATAATGAAGCAATATATAATTGATCTGTCTATCGGCCTAAATAATATCATTAATATATATAATCCAGAAACATTAGTGTTAACGAGTGAACTGTTAAAAATGTATCCAAATGCAATCGATGAAATTAAAAGTAATTTAAATTCCACTGTAAGTCAGTTTGGCGATATAGTTATCTCCGATTTTGGAAATAGTTCCTGTGCCATGGGTGCATGTGCGCTAGCTATTCAACGTTTTTTAGAAGTGCCAGAACTGATCTTAACACCGACAGAGGATGCTGTTTTAATCAAATAATATTACATTAATAAAAAATAGATCTCCCTATCTGCAAAATAGAGAGATCTATTTTTTGTGAGCTGCATTATTTCTTATTTAGAACCAATTCGTATGGAATGTACCCTCTTTGTCCTTGCGTTCATAAGTGTGAGCACCAAAGTAATCACGCTGTGCTTGAATTAAATTCGCGGGTAAATCTTCTGCACGATAGCTATCATAGTAAGCAATAGCACTTGAGAAGCATGGGACTGGAATTCCTTGTTGAATGGCCACAGATACAACTTCACGTAATGCAGATTGATAGTCACCCGCGATATTTTTAAAGTAAGGATCCAATAATAAGTTTTCTAGGCCAGGTTCACGGTCATAGGCATCTTTAATATTTTGTAAAAATTGAGCACGGATGATACAGCCTCCACGCCAAATCATTGCGATATCGCCATAGCTCAGATCCCAGCCATTTTCCTCTGAATGAGCACGCATTTGCGCAAATCCTTGTGCGTAAGAACAAATTTTACTCATAAACAATGCTTTTCTTACAGCTTCAATAAGAGCTTCTTTATTGCCCTCATACTTTGCCACTTCAGGTGCAATGAGCACTTTACTCGCTCGTACACGCTCATCTTTCATTGAAGAAATACAACGGGCAAACACGGATTCAGTAATTAGTGGCAGTGGAACGCCTAAATCTAGAGCATTTTTGCTTGTCCACATACCTGTTCCTTTTTGGCCCGCTTTATCTAAAATAAGGTCCACAATCGGTTGACCTGTTTCTTCATCTTTTTTTGTAAAGATTTCAGCAGTGATTTCAATTAAGTAGCTATCTAATTCACCTTTGTTCCATTCTGTAAAGACCTCATGTAGTTCCTCAGCTTGCAAACCTAATACATGTTTCAAGATAAAGTATGCTTCACCAATTAATTGCATATCTCCATACTCAATTCCATTGTGTACCATTTTAACATAATGCCCTGCACCTTCTGGTCCAATATAGGCACTACAAGGCTTGCCGTCTACTTTTGCTGCAATCGCATCAAAAATAGGTGCTACTAAGTCATATGCTTCTTTTTGTCCTCCTGGCATGATTGAAGGACCATTTAGTGCGCCTTCTTCCCCACCAGAAACACCCGTTCCAATAAAGTGGATACCCGTTTTCTCTAATTCTTTATTTCGACGATTTGTATCTTCAAACAGTGTATTTCCGCCATCTATTAAGATGTCGCCTTTCTCAAGATACGGTTGCAATGATGCAATCGTAGCATCTGTTGCGGATCCTGCTTGAACCATTAGCATAATTTTACGTGGTACTTCCAGTGAATTAACAAACTCCTCAATGCTAGTAGCACCAAAAAAGTTCTTGCCTTTTGCTTCATTTGCTAAAAATTCCTCTGTTTTTGAAGCTGTGCGATTGTAGACAGCAACAGAATTCCCTCTGCTTTCAATATTTAAAGCTAAATTTCTCCCCATAACTGCTAAACCAATAACACCGATTTGTTGTTTTGACATTGTTCTTCTTCCTTTCTATTTTTCAAATTTTTACGGTGGTAGTCAGATAAATAATTCTTAAAGTCTAAAATAACGCTTGGCATTATCATAGCAAATGTTGGTTACATACTTCTCCAGTAACGCCATATCCTTTGGTACCTTACCTTCTTCCACCCAAGTTCCTAGCAGATTGCATAGAATCCGTCTGAAATACTCGTGTCTCGGAAATGACAGAAAACTTCTTGAATCTGTTAACATACCGATAAAGTTACTGATGAGTCCTGTATTTGCCAACATTTTCATCTGACTTTCCATACCATCAATTGTATCATTAAACCACCAAGCCGTTCCAAACTGGACTTTTCCCGCAATTTCTGAGTTTTGATAATTTCCTGCCATTGCAGCAAGCACTGCATTATCATTGGCATTTAGACTATACAGCACTGTTCTAGGTAGTTTATCTTTGCTTTCCAACGCATTTAAGAAGTTAGATAATTTGTCAGCGATGAGTACATCTCCTATTGAATCGAAACCAGTATCTGGGCCAAGTAAACTAAGCATTCTTGTATTGTTATTTCTTAGAGCGCTTAAGTGGAGCTGCATTACCCAGCCTTTGTCGGCATACAATTCACCTAGTGTTAGAAGAGTATACGTTTTATATTGTTCAATTTCATTAGCAGTCAATTCCTCACCTTGTAAGCGTTTCCGGAAAACTGTTGCTGCTTGTTCTTTTGTTGCTTTCGCATAAAACATAACATCTATACCGTGGTCAGAACTTCTACAACCATGCCCATCAAAATAATCCACCCGGCTTGCTAAAGCATCTAATAACGCATCGTAGGTTTCAATAGATGAATTTGTTGCCTGCTCTAACTTCCCTACCCATGAAAAGAACTCGTCTTTATCAATATTTAACCCTTTGTCTGGTCGGAATGAAGGTGAGACATTAATTTCGAAATCTTCATTATGTAATGCTATATGGCTTGCTAAATCATCTGTTGGATCATCTGTTGTACCGACAAATTCGACTTTATCTTTTTTCAGGAGTGATCGGACGGACATGTCTTTTGTTGCTAATTTCCGATTAGCTTCTTCCCAAATAGCTGGTGCTGACTGTTCATTCAACACCACATCAATATCAAAATAATGAAGTAATTCTAAATGCGTCCAGTGGTATAAGGGGTTGCCAAACGTATTGGGAACCGTTTTAGACCATGCTAAAAATTTTTCATAATCACTTTTTTCACCTGTAATATAATCTTCATCAATACCGTTAGCCCGCATGGCTCTCCATTTATAGTGATCTCCACCTAGCCAGATATCAGACAGGCTAGTAAAGTTCTTATCTTGTAAAATTTCCTTTTGATTTAAATGGTTATGATAATCGATAATCGGTAAATCCTTAGCCGTACCATGAAACAGGATTTTTGCTGTGTCATTGAACAGTAAAAAATCATCCGTTATAAAAGTTTTCAACGTCATCATCCTTTTATTTTTCATTAGTTTGTCTGGTAAACAAACTGAATAGCATCTATCATATATAATAGATGTAACTGTATTACTTTACAAGACTTTATCATACAATTCGTAACAATCTTTACACTTCCCAATTTTATAATTCCGATTTTTTTAGTGGAATACCGTTGCCTTTAACTAAAAGTATCCCTAAAATTCATTTTACAAAACCGAATGATTCCCTTTAAATCATGCACTATAATTACTTAACCAATAAAACTACTATATTTTTAAAATACTCAGATTATATACACATATTCGAACTATGTCATTAAATAAGTTTGAACATTTCCGTAAGATGTAGTACACTCAACTTAATTAAATTAATTTATTAACTTAGGGGGCACACACTTTGAAACCAGATTTACACTATGAATTCCAATCTATCTTCAATAGTACCGAAGCACCACGCACATTTTTTGCACCAGGTCGAATTAATCTAATTGGGGAACATACAGATTATAACGGCGGCCATGTCTTCCCTGCCTCCATCTCATTCGGGACCTACGCACTTGCACGCAAACGAGATGATCAGCGGCTACGTTTTTATTCGCTAAACTTTGCGCATACGGGAATCATTGAATGTGATCTTAGCGATTTATCTAATAATGAAGTACATGACTGGGCGAACTTCCCTAAGGGGATGATCAAATTCATGGGTGAAAGTGGATACGCGATTTCATCAGGAATGGATATTTTATTTTACGGGAATATCCCAAATGGTGCGGGACTTTCCTCATCAGCTTCTATTGAAATGGTCACGGGCGTGTTGCTAGAAGGACTTTTTGATTTAGATATCGAACGACTGCAGATGATTCAGCTTGGGCAACAAGTAGAAAATAACTATATCGGTGTCAACAGTGGCATCATGGATCAATTCGCCATTGGTAAAGGCAAAAAAGATCATGCAATTCTTCTAAACTGTCAAACGTTAGACTACCAGTATGCACCTATCCAGCTAAATGACCATGTCATTATGATTATTAATACCAATAAGCAACGCACTTTGGCCGGCTCAAAATATAATGAACGGCGCGCACAGTGTGAACAAGCTTTGGCAGACTTACAACAAGAACTTACTATTGAAAGTCTTGGCGATTTGACGAACGAACAATTTGAACAACATAAGCATTTAATTCAGGACAAAACAAACCGACAACGTGCCAAGCATGCTGTCTATGAAAATCAGCGGACACTAGAGGCTCTTCAACAATTGCAGCAAGGGCATGTTGAGGCATTCGGACGATTGATGAATGAATCCCATCAATCACTTCAACTAGACTATGAAGTGACAGGCATTGAACTGGATACAATCGCTCAAACAGCATGGGAGCAACCTGGTGTGATTGGCGCTCGTATGACTGGGGCTGGCTTTGGCGGTTGTGCAATTGCCATTGTCGAAAAAAATCAAGTTGACAACTTTAAGGATAATGTCAATCGCATCTATCATTCCAAAATAGGCTATGAAGCGACATTTTATACAGCAGCAATTGGTGACGGGGCAAGAGAACTTACTGAAGGAGTGCTTTAAATGAGTGTACTAGTTTTAGGTGGAGCAGGTTATATCGGGTCACATGCAGTCTATCAGCTAATTGACCAACAATCAGAAGTAGTAGTCATCGATAATCTACAAACTGGACATCGAGAAGCTGTCCATCCTGCTGCAACATTTTATGAAGGGGATATTCGCGATATTGCTTTTATGCGCAGTGTTTTTGCGAAGGAATCCATTGATGCTGTCGTTCATTTTGCGGCGAATTCACTTGTGGGTGAATCAATGGAAAAACCGCTAGAGTACTTTGATAATAATGTGTATGGGACACAGGTTTTATTGCAAGTGATGACTGAATTTAATGTCAAGAAAATAGTTTTTTCATCCACAGCAGCGACTTATGGGGAGCCTGAAGCTGTTCCCATTACGGAAGACATGCCAACTAACCCGACGAGTACCTACGGGGAAACCAAGCTGGCAATGGAAAAGATGATGAAATGGTGCGAGCAAGCTTATGGCATTCGCTATGTCGCCTTACGCTATTTCAATGTAGCAGGTGCACGTGAATCTGGAGAAATTGGTGAGGATCATCAGCCTGAAACGCATCTAGTGCCTATTATTCTGCAAGCGGCTCTTGGCCAACGCACACATATTACCGTCTTCGGAGAAGATTACGATACACCTGATGGTAGCTGTATTCGTGATTATGTACATGTAGAAGATTTGATCGAAGCACATCTCTTAGCCCTTCAGTACTTAACGAATGATGGGAAAAGTGATGTGTTCAATCTAGGGAGCAATCAAGGCTTTTCCGTTAAAGAAATGATTAACACAGCCCGAACAGTGACAAGCAAAGAAATCCCTGCAAAATCCGGTGAACGACGTGCTGGCGATCCAAGTATTTTAATCGCTAGTTCTGACAAAGCCGCTTCCATACTAGGCTGGAAGCCAACACGCACTTCGATCGACAAAATTATTCAAGATGCTTGGAACTGGCATGTCAATCACCCGAATGGTTATCAAAAGGACGTGACGAGCGGATGATTTACCAACAGATTACAGGACTTGTCCAACAAGCAATTGGTGCCGAGCTAATCGATGCGACTGATCGAATTTATGCAACGAATCAGGTGCTGTCCCTACTCCATCTCGAATCTATGCCTGTCATAATCGAAAATCCAACAGTGGATACGATTCCTAATATACTTGAACAAATCATTACCTATGCTGTCGAACAGAACGTCATCGACAACGTCTTTGATGATAAAGAAATCCTGTCTGCCAACATCATGAATTGCTTTGTGGCAAGGCCTTCTGTTATTAATACAATTTTTCAAGAAAAGTATCGTCACTCTCCACAACAAGCAACCGATTATTTTTATGAATTAAGTAAAAATAGCAATTATATTCAGATGAACCGTATCAAAAAAAATATCCAATTTAAAGCGGATACGATTTATGGTGAAATGGATATTACGATTAATATGTCGAAGCCTGAAAAAGACCCTGAACAAATAAAGCGTGAGAGCCTATTGAAGCATACGGTGGACTATCCAAAATGTCTATTATGCGTCGAAAATGAGGGCTATGCCGGTCGGACTGGTTATCCCGCCCGAGCGAATCATCGCATTATAAAAGTACCACTTGTCAATGAAAACTGGTATTTACAGTATTCACCGTATGTCTATTATAACGAGCATAGCATTTTACTAGCTGAGCAGCATCGTGATATGAAAATCGGGAAAGCAACTTTTGAGCGCTTGCTTGATTTTATCAGTAAGTTCCCACATTATTTTATCGGTTCAAATGCCGACTTACCAATTGTTGGTGGATCTATTTTAAGTCATGATCACTATCAGGCTGGTAATTACCATTTTCCAATGACCAATGCTGCGACTGCCTTGTCATTTGAACTCGACCAGTTCGCAGACGTGACAGCGGCTATTTTGGAATGGCCATTAACGACGATTCGCTTGCAGTGCGATGACACTAAAGTCTTGACTGAAGCGGCAGACCATGTTCTCACCACTTGGAAAAATTATAATGATGAACTAGCGAGTATCAGTGCTTTCAGTGGTGATACACCACATAACACCATCACGCCAATTGCACGTATGCGTGGCGACAAGTTTGAACTCGATCTCGTGTTACGCAATAATCGTACAACAGATGAGCATCCACTAGGCATTTTCCATCCGCATGCCGATGTCCATCATATTAAAAAAGAAAATATCGGTCTCATTGAAGTCATGGGGCTTGCCGTCCTACCTGCGCGGTTGAAAAATGAATTAGCGCAAATCAAGCAATTTTTGCAGGGGCGAACAAGTGATATCCCCTCTTACCATCAACAATGGGCGGAGCAACTGGAAGAAAAATATGGCTTGTTAACAGACACGGCACAAATTGATTCGATTTTAGAAAAAGAGCTCGGCGCTAAATTTGCCAAAGTGCTTGGCGATGCGGGCGTCTTTAAAGACATAGATGCGTGTAAACGGTTTATCAAGTCCATCAATCATGAGGTGGAGAATTAAATGCAAATCGAAACACAAAACACCGTTAACAACTGGAAATTATACACACTTACTAATCAGCATAATATGAGTGTTAGTGTGTTAGATTACGGCGGTATCATTACTGAAATAAACGTTCCAGACCGCCATAACTCGATTGAAAACGTAGTGTTAGGATTTAAAAGTCATGCTGATTATAAACAGAATCCCAACTTTTTAGGTGCAATCGTCGGTCGTGTTGCTGGAAGAATTCAAGGCGCTTCCTTTACAATTGAAGATCAAAGCTATTCACTAGAATTCAATGAAGGCGAGAATCATTTACATGGCGGTGCTAGTGGATTCCATCAAGTCGTCTGGGCAGCTAGCCCCTTTCAAACTAAAGATACGGTTGGTGTGACATTGACACATACAAGCGCAGACGGCGAAGGTGGTTATCCAGGTAAGCTGGTGGTTACTGTCACCTACACGTTGACCAATAGCAATGAGTTGATTGTTGATTATGCGGCTATATCTGATCAAACAACCGCCATGACATTGACCAATCATTCGTATTTTAATCTATCTGGCGATATGGCGCGGACGATACACGATCATCATGTCACAATGGCTAGTGACGAATTTGTTGAACTTGATAACGCACTCATTCCAACTGGTAACAAGCTTGCTGTCACAAATACACCGTTTGATTTCCGAAATGGGCGAAAGATTGCAGATGGCATTGACTCCACATTCCCACAAAATATTTTGGTGAGTCATGGCTATGATCATTACTTTATTTTAAATCCAAACCAAGCAGAAGCGATTCGTGTTAAAGATGAGATCAGTGGACGTGTGATGACAATCAAGACCAATCAGCCTGGAGTGGTGATGTACACAGCAAATGGTTTGACTGAAGGACTCGAATTGGCAGATGGCTTATCCAAACGATATGATGGGGTTTGTTTTGAAACACAGGCCTCCCCTGCTTCCTTGCATCATGTCGGTTTTCCAACCGTACTGCTAGAGGCACATGTACCGTATGACAAACAGACCGTATTTTCTTTTAGTATAGTAAGATAGCTCATTCTATTTAGTTGACCTCTCCCGAACTCATAGTTGATAATGAACATAGTTAAGGGGGGACTTTTTATGAGATTTGGTATCATCGGAACGAATTGGATTACAGACCGATTGATTACAGCAGCAAATGAACATCCTGAATTTAGCATTGGCGCGATTTATTCAAGAACTGAGGAAACGGGCAGAAGCTTTGCTGATAAATATGGCGCTCCAAATGTCTATACTGACATGGAAAAGATGTTTCAAAGTGGCGATATTGACGCTGTTTATATTGCCTCACCGAATGTCTTCCACGCAGAGCAAAGCATTTTAGCAATGCAAAACGGCATCCACGTTCTTTGTGAAAAGCCAGCAGTCACATCCGTCGAGGAAATGGACCAAGTCATTCAAGCTGCGAACCAGTACAAAACGACGTATATGGAAGCAATGAAGCCAACTGTGACACCAACATTTCTTAATTTGAAGCAGCATTTGCAGAAGATTGGTCCACTGCGTCGATTTGTTTTTCATTATAATCAATACTCTTCTCGCTACGATAAATTCAAGGACGGGATTATCGAAAACGCCTTCAAACCAGAGTTAGGCAATGGTGCCAAAACGGATTTAGGTGTCTATACGATTGCCCCGCTTATTCATTTAGTAGGCGAACCGAAGTCTGTATTGAAAAATGATTATTTATTATCGACAGGTGCAATTGGTCAAGGTAGTATGATTTTACAATATGATGAATTTGAAGCCGTTTTAATGTACTCCAAGATTTCTGATTCCTATTACCCAAGTGAAATACAAGGCGAAAATGGTGTCATTGAGATTGATAAAATCAGTGACCCTAGTCACATTGTCATTAGATATCGCGATGGACAAACTGAGGACATTTCTGTACAACATGATTACGATTCTATGTATTATGAAGTAGCGGAGTTTATCGCCTGTGTGAACAACAAGCAGATTGAATCTATGATTAATACGCATGACATTTCACGTAGTGTGGCGAAATTGTTGGCTCGCTAATTACCTCGGGTAACAAATAAAAAAGTCGTAGTGTATGAATGTTGAATTCATACATTACGACTTTTCAAATTATGCAACCATGATTCTATTTCCACATAACTGCTAGGAATGAATTATATCGAGTTAGTCATTCTGTAGCTGAGAAATTTGTTTATAGACGTCAACAACTTCTTTCGATATCCCCAGTTTATAACCCTCTGTCATGTGGCGGATGCGCTGCTTTTCATCAAGAACATAAACGACAGGAAATTCTCTTTCTACTTCAGTAGACGATTGTAAGTTTTGACTAATTGCTAACAGTGCATCATAGGTAGCTTTGTCCTTAAAGAAAGTAAGGTTGTTGGGAAAGTCCCCTGTCGAAGATAGCGAATGAACGGTGTCCCATTTTTCCTCACTCACAAAGCAGTTAATGCTTACATCCAATGACTCCCATTCTTCCTTCATTTCTCGAAATTCACGTAGTAAGTGTTTAGAAGGCTCCCGGTCTGGTTCAATCCAGGCAAAGGTTGTACCATTCACACCAGTAAAGTTAGTGGCCAGCTCGTTTTGTCCTTCCATTGATTCTACTTGGCAGTCAAGATTTGCTTGTGCAATAACTGGAACGTCAGCGACATGTTTCGGTAATGTCAATGGTACAGTGATGTCCTCTCCAGCCTTCACTTCAAAATAGCGGAGGCAAAGGAGGGCTGTTCCATCTGGTAATCGGGTACTTGTTGTGATCCGGTAATGCCCTTGAGGTAATGCCATTTGTTGCTGATTGCTGTCGTCAAATTTGTAAAATAGCGTTTGATACACACCTTTTGTAAAACGGGCAATCGTCAAACTTTTGAAATAGTTGCTGGCTTCTTCTGCCGCGTCATCATTTTCCCATAAAACGGTACCTGTTTGCTCTAGCGTTTCTCCCCCTGTGATTTGATCACTAAACTGGGCGTTTTGCCATGCTCCGTCACTGAAAAACTGTGGACGTTTATCGCTTGGCTCGAGACGCGCTGGAATACCTACACTTCTTGCTACTGCCACAAATAAAATGTCTCGTGATAGCGGGTCTGCCTTTTTCAGTTTAAAGCTTCCTTCGGGTGTAGCCGCGCCGCGATAATACGTCATATCTCGAATAACTTCGATTTCATTATCTAAGGTTTCTACTAATGAAATAGGATTCGCCAGGAACGACTGAATGTTATTTGCACCTAACTTTTCTATAAAATAAGTTCGAAAAGCTGTAATCATTTCAAATTCAACACGAGGACATAAAATATAGTCGGCAAACATCTCGTCATCCAGTTCCTGTTGAATGCTTTCTTTCACTTTCATCGCAGACTGTAGATGATCTGCTAACGTTGGACGAAATGTGTCCGTCATGTCTTTATCATTTAATACTTCCAGAAGTCGCAAGCTCCACTCCCCGTATTCTGTAGAGTATTCTCGTAAAAAGGCGGCAATCTCCTGGCTGTTTCCACGGGCATTTTTCAATACTTTCCATACCCTTGCAGTAGGTAGCATGCATTCACGGGCCACTTCTTCGGCATCTTTTTCCTGTAGGAATGTCGCTTCATAGTTCGCACGAATCGCCGCCCCTTGCTTAACTCGTTCGGCATGAAGTTCTTTTTCCTTTGTCGTCACTTTTATAGTCACATCATCAGGCATATCTGGAGGTGGAATCATCTTAAACTCAACCGCTGTATCAGAAGGAATTTCTGTAGTCAAGGCAATCGTTATTTCATCAGTTTCCTTTACACTGCATTTGGCAAAGCCCCATCCCGTAGAACCAACTGCGGAAATATAAATATCACCTAGTCCAAGCGTGACACTGGCTGTTCCAAGTTCATCCGTTTCCTTTGTTAAAATGGTGCCTAATGCTCCAAAGTTAAATAGTTGAAATTCCACCTTCGCATTCGTCGGTTTTCCTTCACAATCCGTAATTTGAACCTTAAGCTTTTTCGTGTCGGCATAGAAACTTGTTAAGTTCAACTCTGAATACCAAGGCTCCGCAAGCGTGACTTCTTCTGGACCGTTATATTCCGCGTTGATTCGTGTATGAATTAGCATGGCACGTTTAGCTGGTTTTTGGAACCAACCTTGATTTAATCTCGGCTCTGGTTCACACGCGCCCAAAAAGTGCCATTTTCCATCAGCCCACGCTTCCACCCATGCATGGTTTGAATCGGAATGAGCCCAAAGTGGCGTATAGACTTGTCTAGCTGGAATACCAATACTTCTTAAAGCCGCAACAGCTAGGGTTGATTGCTCTCCACATCTTCCAAGTGCTGTTCGAATTAAAGTTAGTGGAGAAACCGTTCGGCGGTCGTTTCCAATATAATTCGCTTTCTCATGACACCAATGATTGGTCTCCAAGATTGCCTCTTCCATTGACATCTCTTTTACACGTGGATAAATTTCTTCGAAAAGAAGCTCGCGAATATCTTCAATATTCTCGTTATTCACCCTGTAAGGAAGAACAAAATGAAGAAAAATAGATGAAGGAACATGTGCGCCCCAAGAAACAACACTTTGAATATTTAAGGTTTTTCTTACGTGTTCTAAGAATAAAGTACCGTCATAATCAGCCAAATCATTTAGTGGCATATAAGCAAATATATATTTGAGTGCTAGTTCTTCGTCTGCTGTTAGTACTTCATCGAAAACACCAAATAACTCCTTTCCTTTCGCTTTTGCAAATTCTCTTTTATATTGAAATTTCTCCTCAATTAATACTCTTGTATGTTCATCCAATGCAATAAATTGCGTAGTGTTGACCATTTTATGATTCCTCCCATACTTTCCCGTCTTCACGAATATAGATTTTTCGATTTCCTTCAGAACTTTGCAAAGATGCCAGGAATGTGCGTGATGTCGTTTCAATCGTAAAGCCTTCTGGTAGCTCTCGCACTAGTTCCTCCCCTATCTCAGTGGTAAAAGATCCATGCTCTGAAAAGTATTGTCTTTGCCAATAATAAACTTTACGAAGTTGCCATCTTCTAACTTCATCTTCTGAAATTTCCGGAAATTCTTGGGCTAATTTATCTGCAAAAAATACATAGCCCCATAGTTCTGGGTAATGCATGTTCACAATCCCCATTGGCGACCACACCCAATTATCTTCAGGGTAAGGCTTCCCAGTTGTCGGATTAATCTTTTTAACATATTGATCATCTTTGACTTCGACTTGCCACTGTACACGTGAGAAGTTTACACGCCAAAATTCGCCTGATTTGGGTGGACGCCCTTCTTTGGCACATTCCTTCAGTATGTTCCATGGCATTGCCACTTCAACACTCCATTTGCGGTTATCTTTCATAGTTGAGGGATCATTTAGTGTCCCATCAATGTGTACAGCTGTTTTTAGGCCACGAATGTCCCACCCATTGACACTTGGCCCACCATCACGATACGGTTTTACTAATAATAAATCCCACACTGTGTTTAGCGCATTTATTTCAAATTCGTAATAATTATGCGTGTCACCATCAGGATCAATAAAGATTTCAAAATCATTATCATGGAAGATAACAGATTCCCTTTCTGTCAGTGTCGCCCAAATCTCATCTTCTATTAACTCAGCACCGAAATAAAAGTACTCGTCGTCCCATAACATTTTTACTCGGGTTTGTTTCGTTGGTTTCGGCTTCGCATCCCCCTCGATATCAACGAAGTTTTCACTCCAAGGGGCTAATTGCCAAAATGGTTTGTCCAGCCTTCCATCCAGGTGTAGTGTGTCAGTTGTTTTTTGACACAGATAACGGTTCGGTGAATACGAAGAAATCATTGGTTCAGGTATCGCATTTTTCATTGTCGTCACGTCCTTTATATTACATGCATTAGAAAACCCTAAGCTTATCAATATTATAACAGTCATAATAAAATAATCACACAAATTATACTTTTGGAAATACTTCTGGAAATTGCTTTCTATTTGGGCTAACATAGTTTAGTATAAATGAAAATAATATACGACAAGGAGAATTCAGATGGAGAAAAAATATAAGGTAGTAGGGTATGCCGGGGACGGTTCTTTACCTAGTATACGTACGGAGGATGCTTTGAAATTAACGCATTTAAATGTAGCATTCGGCCATGTCATCCATGATCAAATTAGGATTGATCATTTAAAGAACCTAGATCGACTTGGTGAATTAAAGAAAATAAATCCAGACCTAACAATATTACTGTCAGTAGGTGGATGGGGTGCCGGGGGATTCTCGGAGGCGGCTTCGACTTTAGCTGGAAGAAAGCTTATGGCGGCTAGTGCTGTAAACATTTTAAAAGAACATGCTTTCGATGGCATTGATCTCGATTGGGAATATCCTTCTTATGGTGCAGCAGGCATACACTCTTCAGCTTCTGATAAAGAAAACTTTACATACCTGTTAAAAGAAATTAGAGAGGCATTGAATGACCTCGAAAAAGAAACAGGTCACTATTACCTTCTAACAATAGCAACAGGTGCAGATCAATATTACATTGAGGGTACCGAAATGGCTGAAGTACAAAAGTATTTAGATTACGTTCAGCTGATGACATACGATATGCGTGGTGGATTTCAAACATTTACAGGGCATCATACGAATTTATATACGCCTACGGGAGATCTTTTCAGAATTAGCGTCCAACAATCTGTTAACTTATTCATGCAGGCTGGCGTTCCACGTGAGAAGCTTGTAATCGGGGCTGCATTTTATTCTCGTATGTGGAAGGATGTTCCTGATAATAATAACGGCCTACATCAAATGACGGCAGGGTCAGGAGGTTACGGACCAGATTATTCCCAGCTCATAGAAAATTACATCAACGTCAATGGATTTACCCGTTTTTGGGATGATGAAGCGAAGGCACCTTATCTTTTTGATGGACATACTTTCATTACCTATGATGACGAAGAATCAATCCAACATAAATGCGAGTATGTAAGTAGAGAAGGACTTGGCGGCATTATGTTTTGGGAATACAAATGCGACAATACTTTTCGTCTCTTAGACGCTATGCATCAATCGCTGGATTAATTTTAAACCGTAGAAGAAAACAATCAGATTCGGCAACAATAGCAGACAACAAAGTGCCTCAGGAAATTTTGCTACTATATAGCAATTTCATTGGGGCACTTTTTATTGTAGGATCCGCCTGTTTGTGGAATGAAATATAAAACTTCATTTTACTTCTTCTAAAAAATTTTGAATTTGTTTAGGTGTTCTTAAAATGATAATTTGTTTTTCTTTAGATAATTGCTCTAGCTTCTTCAAAATTTCTGGTCTATTCGTCTTTGGATAATTCCATATCCATTTTAGAAAACCGAAGTCAAGCCTCTCCTCACAACCTGATCCCATATCTGGTCTAGTTTTATTTCTGTAATGCAACATTCTTTTTAAAACACGATAAACACAGATTATTTTATGAATGTCAAGAAATATTATAGTATCCGCTGCGGTAAGCCTTATATCTATTGTTCCACTATAATTGCCATCAATAACCCATTTTTCTTTTTTCACTAATTCATTTTGTACTTTTCTTTGCTTATCCTTTGGGACTCCAATCCAATTAGGCTTCCAAAAAAGTGCATCAAGATGATAAACATTTAATCTAAGTTTGCTTCCTAATTGCCTAGCCAATGTTGATTTCCCAGAGCCACCTGAACCAATAAGGACAATTTTTTTCATGAGAACCTCCTAAAAAATCCTATATTCTTTTATTTTCCAATCATCTAGATTTCTCACTTGCATATTGCAAGGACTCGTCTAGTAATGATGCGCAATAAGATAAATGAAAATAGTGTGGCTAGAAATGATTTCGTCATTTCTAGCCACACTTACTCTTCTATTATGATATAGAATTCTTTATTTCAACACATACAATTAAGTTTATTTAGAACTGGAACAAAATAATTGTCTTTTACGCCTGCACAGACTGCTGCTGAAACAATCCATCCGGCCGCATGGCTTTCAATTGTTTTTCGTATAAATCACGGTATAATCCGTCCTGCTTTAACAATTCACTATGGGAACCTTGTTCAACAATTCGTCCTTCATCCATCACTAATATTTGATCCGCACGGACAACCGTTGCTAAACGATGGGCGATGATAAATGTCGTACGGTTTTTCATCAACTCTTCCAACGCCGCTGTCACATTTTCTTCTGAATCTGCATCTAACGCAGATGTTGCTTCATCTAATATAAGAATACGTGGATTTTTCAATAATGCGCGGGCGATTGCAATGCGCTGTTTCTGCCCCCCCGATAATCGTACCCCACGTTCGCCTAACATCGTTTCATATCCTTTTGGCCAAGCTTCTATGAATTCATGGGCATAGGCCGCCTTCGCAGCACTAATCACTTCTTCATGCGTCGCATTGGGTTGTGCATAGGCAATATTATCAAATACCGTGCCCGAGAACAGAATATTATCTTGTAACACAAGAGCAATTTGTTCGCGAACGCCCGTGACATCATAATCCCGCAGATCAACATTATCCAACAAAATACGACCCTTATTCGGATCATAAAAACGCGGAATCAAATTAATCATCGTTGACTTCCCTGAACCACTTGGCCCGACAATTGCGACAACCTCTCCTGCTTTTGCAACAAACGACACATCACGCAATGCAGTAGTCTCCTCTACTTTAACAGGCGGCAATGGTGGAGCTGTTCGTGGAGAAACCCAGTAAAATTTCTTATCTGGCTTAAATTTTTCAATGACATCTGGATCCCCATCCTTATCCCGACTTTTCGGTTGTTCTTCTCGTTCAATTACATATGTGAATGATACAGACTCAAAGACAATCTCTCCACGAGACTCATCCAAAACAATCGCATTTTGTTTACTTTCAATATCTGGGTCAATATCAAATACTTCAAAAATACGTTCAATATTGGCCATTGAGTTTTGAATCGTAATATTAATATTCGCGAATTGCTGAATCGGTCCATACAGTTGCATTAAATATTGCTGGAATGCAATCAATGCCCCAATCGTAAAATGACCGTTCAATACAAACATACCACCGATAAACCAACTAATTAAGTTCCCAGTGTTATTAAATGTCTGTGTGATACTACCGAGTACGTTTGATAAAACATGGGCAGACATCGCATAGTCATAGTGATGTTTGATTTGTTTCTTAAAGCGCGACATTTCCTCTGGTTCACGATTAAAGGATTGTACAATTTTCATGCCTGAAATCCGCTCAAACAGCACACCAGAAATTCGTCCCATTTGTTTATGGACAGAACCCCAAGCAAATCGAATTCGTACGTTTAAATTAGCAAATGTTAAGTAGTAAAGCGGTAAAATCCACAATGATAAAAGTGCTAACTTCCAATTCAAACTAAACAATAAAATCGCCGCAAAAATAATCATAAACAAATCAATAACGAGGTTGATCACACCGCCCCTAACCAAGTTCAATGCACCATTGACATCATTTTGCACTCGCGAGACAATCGTTCCGATCTGACGGTTGTCATAATACTGTGGTGATAGCTTTTGCAAATGTTCGTATAACTGTTGTTTCATATCTAATGCCATTTGATTCCCTAAACGATCTGTAATATAGTTCCGAATGAAATTAATCACTACACCAAAAGCAAAGACACCAGCCATTACAAGTATGACTTTTTCTAAAGACCAGAATCCCTTGTTCCCCGGTAGCACATCATCAATTAAAATTTTTGTCATCCATGGAATTGCCAATGGAACAGCAAAACTCATGATACCTAATACAATAATAGACACAATAACAAAACGGTATGGCCTCACAAATTTCCAATATCTTTGTACCAAAGCTTTTTGATTAGCCCGTTTATCACTTTCCATCTTCCCGCCCCTTTTTATAAATCGGAATTTTTCAAACAAATAGTATTCGTATTAGAGTATAGCGTCATGAAAAGGTAAATAACAGCAATAAGTCCTAAATATAACGATATTTTAAAATTATTATTTTATTAAATAAATTCCTTCATTTCACACTACCTTCACATCATTTCGTATAAAATTAATTTCGTGTAAACTTTTAATAGAATGGAGATTAGTAATGAATAGACCGGCGAAAGCACACCAACCAACTATGTATGGCTACAATGCAAATGAGCTGAAAAACTGGAGCCCAAGCACAGATAAGTATGCCAAGTATTGCCGCTCCAGAGTTCCTTTAGCAAATCGGATTCCAGCATTTGCAGCAACTCAAGCAAATCCAACATTAAGCGCTGAACCGCAAGTCATGAATTTATCTGCTGACTACGATAAAGATTCAACCGGTTTCAAATACAGTGATTCTTTTTGCAGAAATTTACTTAAGTTTTGGCAATACACCGATTTATATGGCGCTTGGCAAGGACTACCCATTGAAGGTTCGCCAACAGATGAACTGATCTATGGCGTTATTAATTTACCTAATCCGGCTTATACGGATGCAGCGCATCGCAATGGTGTACTCAGCCTCGGGTGCTGGTTTTGGCCACGACAGGAGAACTTCTCCGAATTAGTAGAACAATTACCAGATGGGTCCTTTCCAATTGCAGACAAGATGATTGAAATGGCATTATACTTCGGCTTCGATGGCTATTTTATTAATCAAGAAGATACAATTTCAGAAGAAGATTCTCATCAATTATTAAAAATGATGCAATATTTCCATGAAAAAGCACCTGCCTATTTCCATTTGCAATGGTACGACACCATCCTGATTAACGGGAAACTACGTTATCAAAATCAATTTAATGAGCAAAATGCACCATGGCTCCAAGATGAGGCAGGTAACACAATTATCGATAGTATGTTTATTAACTATGCGTTTAATGAAGAAAGAATCTTGAATTCCCAAGCATATGCTAAAAAAATCGGGTTGGATCCTTACCGTACGCTCTTCCCAGGAACAGAGAATGATAAATATGGCTATAACCCACCTTACGACACACGTTTGATATTCCCCGAAAACGAGCCTGCACGAATGGGCTGGGGCTTATTTGGTACGGATTTCGTCTGGAATCGCTATTACAATAAATTCGATCCCAACGATCAAGAGGAGGTGTATACGAGAGAGAAACGCTATTGGTCAGGTCCATTGGAAGATCCAACTGATCGAATTGGAAGGACTTTGTACAAACCCTATAAAGACCCTTTCCACGCTGTGGATCGTGAGGAATATCGAAAATGGGATGGTGTAGCGCATTATATTCCTGAACGATCAGTGATTGGCTCCTATCCTTTTGTGACGCGTTTCAATACGGGGCATGGTAAAAAGTTCTTTTTAAACGGACTGCTTGCCAGTGATAAAGAATGGAATAATGCTAGCATCCAAGATATCCTCCCGAGTTGGCAATGGTGGATCCAACGATTCGACGCAAACCATCAATCGCTAGACGACACAGTAGCCGTCTCCGAACGCCCACTTCAACCGAGTTATGACAATAACATCGCGTATGATGGTGGATCGTCGCTAAAAGTTTCAGGAACTTTACAGCAATCTGAAACAACTGAGCTAAGACTATTTAAAACGCAACTTGCCGTTGACCTTGATGTCAAGTTAGCTCTTACTTACCAAACAGTGACAGCAAATGCCGACTGTCGTATGGAAGTAGGACTACTATTTGAAGATAATCCAAGTCAATTTGTCTGGCTAGCGGTTGACGACAGCCCGCATAGCAAGTGGCAAACACAGACGTTCTCTCTTGACGCCTATACAGGTAGAACAATTGCGACCATAGGCTTACGCTTTGCTTCTACTACCGACTCGGCATATGAAGTGCTCATTGGGGAACTAGCCCTCACACAAGAAATTGCAACTTTTCCACAAGCTCCTACAGGATTTACAGTGGATGAAGCCCATTTCGAAGACAACAGTGCTACGCTATTTTTATCATGGGACTTTACTGACAAGGATATCTGGTTTTATGACATCTACCGCGTGCTGGCGAATGATGAAAAAGAATTCGTTGGTCGTATATATGATGAAGTCTATTACGTCAAAACGTTGAACCGTCTAGCTGACAAAAAGACTTCTACACTTCAGCTCGTTGCTGTAAATGTTGATGGTGTCAACAGTACGCCTGTCATGATGACATTTCAATGGCCAGTTGAATAATAACACACATACCCAAAAGCCCCTCGGTATCTTTTGAACCAGGGGCTTTGTCACGTCATAAGCAATAGAATAGTAGGTTTCAAATCGCTTTGGATCCTTTAATTGCTTAATTTTCGTTCAATATTCGTAAACGCCATATTGGCAATTAACATGAAAACAATTGCAAATGAGCTGATACCCATTAATATAAATACTCCTGGCACAAGCAACATGAGGTAATAAAAAGAAATGATCGTTGTCAGTAGACCGACCACATGTAGGGGGTGCATCACGGCAATCGCCACCGCATGCCTAATGACTTGTAGTAAACGAACATCAAAATGAACATACACAGGAATAATAAACAAACTTGTCACCGCATACAATAGCGATAGTGTAATAAGAATCGCAATGGAGATGATTGATAATGCCCCAGCAAAATTATTCGTAAGATTAAAATAATAGTATAGACTAAATCCTAACAGAACAATCCACCAACCAAGTATATTGGCTTTAAAAAATGATTCCTTATACATTTTTTTAAAGGTTGTAAATACCGGAAAACCCGTCCCTTCTCGAATCCATTTTCTTGAAATACCAAACATCGTAAACGTCGCTGGAAAGACACCCCCTACAACAATTCCTAGTAAACTGAAGGCACCCCATAAGAATTGCAGATAAAGAAGCCTAGTAATCCAGTTCATCACATCCATTAGTTTTCCATCAATCTTAAACATATCTACCCTCATTTCAAAATAATCCAAAATAGTAAACCTGTGAAAATGAACATTTTCACAGGTTTACTTGGTGTGTTAATTGCTATAAAAAAATGATTGGTGCATTATTCAGATTCCATTGCTTTCCTCACATTTTCTTCCGCTTCTTCTTGTAGTATACGCAAGAATTCATTGATATCTTTACCAGATTCTACGTATTTAATAGGTGCAGTCCATAGTACGCCGTCACCATAACGTGCTTTTTTAGCTGGACCCGTTGCATATTCATTTTTAAAGAGTGCAGCCGTATTTTTGCCGGCTAAGTTTTCATTTTCTGTACCAAATACATCGTGAACTTCTTGATTCACTAAAACAGAAGCCCCACCAGCTTTAGATACTCCCATTTGATATTCATCAGATAGCAAATACTTAACAATCTCCATTGTAATTTCTTTATGCTCACTTGGCGCTGTAATTGCATAACCTCCAGCATTTGGTACAGGGTTCAAACCTTCATAACCTTTCCATACTGGATACGTTGCAATATCCACGTTATCAGTTCCTAACCAACCGTAATGCGTTGCAGCTGGTGCCATTGCGATATTCCCTTCACTGAACAATGAACCCCAGTTATGAAGTAAGCTTGCAGGTTCACTTGCTGGGTAGTTTCCTGGAATAGCTACAACATCTCCAACGTACTCAAGGTGTCTACGGTAAGCTTCAGATTCCGCGATCAGTACTTCGTTTGTTTCAGGGTCAATCGAGTTCTGGCTAAACTGTGTATACGCATCATAAGGAACATCTAGATCCAATCCGCGATACTGAACTCCACCTACTTCACGTGTTAATTCTTTCGCAAGCTCTAGCACTTCTTCCCAAGTCAATCCATCAGCTGGATATTCAACACCAAGCGTGTCAAATACATCTTTGTTGTAATGCAATGCCCATGTTGGACGTGCGTTAGGAAGGATGTATAAGCCATCTTCTTTATTTGGATCTTGGTTACGTGCATATTGAACAATAGAAGGCTCAAGTCGATTTAAATCAAAACCACTTTCTGCGATTAAATCGTCCATGTTATATGCTAGTCCAAGGTTATTTAAAAAGTTCGCATGTGTCACTAACCCCATTGTGACAATATCAGGGCTTTTCTTTGCTGCAATTAGTTTCTCTAAATCTTCTGGATGGTCAGTTCCAGCTTGTTGTACTTCAATCGTTACATTCGGGAATTTCTCTTTTAAATCTTTCCCGATACCATTCCAGAAGTGATCTGCTCCCCATTGGTGAGCCCATCGAATCGTAACTTCTTCATCTAAGTTCACTTCTGGTTTGTCAGCAGATTCTTTTTCCGGCTCTTTTTCTGTCCCTTTTTCCTCAGTATCTGATCCGCTACATGCTGCAAGCACTGATAGCGTGAACACAGCTACAAGTAACATCAGCCAAAATTTAAAGTTCTTTTTCATTACTAAAACCCCCTAATTAAATTATAATTTCGCATTCGTGATACTCCTAGCTTAACAACGCCACGACCTATGAAAGGGTATCACGCAGTACTGGGCTTTCCAACTTATGACCCATGCCGGGAAGCTTTCTTCAACCTTGGTGAATGAAGTGTACTGAAGTTGTTGTACAATACAACGATTCACTTTATGCACAAAATGCAAAAAAGCGCTTACATTTCGTGCTGAGCAAAAAAGACAATTCTTATTAATTCCCCCCTTATTACCGGTCTTCTTCATATTAATCGCAATCGCTAGTCCATAGGCCAATAGGTAAATAGATAACTAGTTCAAGTGCTTGTATATATAATCTCACAAATGATATGAATTTGGTGTGAAGGTTTATCTATTCCAAAAACAATCACTATTCTAATTATAGTGATGAATCTCATTAATTACTGGCTTGAACAACTATTCTACCACATAAAAAGAAGTAGGCTCCATTGAACCTACTCCCAATAAATAATCGTGATAAAGGTTTTCTATAAGGCTTATCACGGGAGGCATCCCCAAGCGACAAGCGTTGGTGGTAAGATTTTCACTTCACCGTTAATAGAAATAAATCACATGACCTTCAAAAGTTTACGCAAACAATGCCTTTATAGAAATCGGACGCTCCCCTTTCAATTGACAAAGAACTGTCATCAATAGCAACTGGATAGCTGTCATCACATAAGCATAAATAACTGTCAATCCAATAACTGCGATTGGTGACCAAAAGTAGTGGAGTACAAAACTCAACAAACTTGACACAATATACATCACTAACACAAGTAACAAGCTAATCAGGATTGATTGCATTAAATAACTACGACTTTTCTTAAGTGCACCTGTGATTCCGACTCGATCAACCACCATGGTAAATTCTAAGTAAATATAGATAATTCGAAGGGTAATGAAAAAAACTAACGAAGCGAATACGCCAATGATCCCAAAAAATAAAGCTAATAAAGCCGTAACGCCAATTTTCCCAAAAAACAAAATAACTTCCAAAATAATAAACTGAATCCAATTTCTCAACCCCATACTAACCAACGCTTTAAAACTAAATGCCCTGTTCTCCACAATTGCAGCTAAGTATCCGATATAACCACCTTGTAGAAAAGCCCCCAGAATAATAGCTGTAATAGTTATCACTAACGCAATAGGGGGAATTTCGACAGGAATACTTAAAAAACCCATATCATTAATCAGTAATGGAATATTTGATAGATGACTCACAGAAGGTATCCCCATCTCAAGTATCATCCGTATCGATACTAAATCCTTTCCGTAAAATCCTACTAATGATATTCCAATCACTAAAGCAATGACGTCATATAAGATTGGATATAACAGGATAGTCGCATTACGATTTAACTTCTTACACGCATCAATAACAATCGCGAAAACCTCCCTAGTTGATATGTGTAGTTGCTCGATGGTCTCGTTACTTTATATTCAAGGGGATCTTCACTGAAAATTTGGAGCCTTCCGCCAGCTTACTTTCAATAACTATATGCCAACCATGCGCTTGCGCTAATGCATGGGATATATTTAAGCCAATCCCTAGCCCTCCATTTTCACTTGTTCTGGACTTTTCTACCCGGTAAAATCGATTGAATACCAATATTTGATCCTCCTCCGATATACCAATGCCATTATCCTCACAATAAAAAACGATTTCATCTGAATTTATTTCTACTCCTATTTCAACTGTTCCTCCCTCCAGTGTATATTTGAGTGCATTTGAAATAAGATTGGTAATGACCTGTACAAAACGATCTGCATCTAATTCAGCTACACATGGCTTATTGGGAAGCTTCAAGTACAATTTAATATTCTTTTGTGCCGCCACGAATAAAAATCCATCATATGTACCTTTGATTAAAGGAATAATGTTTACTTTTGTGATATCCAATCCAAACCGTGCACCTTCTGCTTCCGAAAGATCTTGCACATTCAAAATCAAACGTGATAACCTATCAACTTCTTTATAAATTTTTTGCAAGTTTTCAGTACTAGTCGGATAGACTCCGTCGATGATTGCTTCCATCATCAACTGCACGGATGTCAGTGGTGTCCGTATCTCATGTGTTAAATCTTCCATCATCTGCTTTCGCCAATTTTCCATATTATTAAACTCAACAAGCACACTATTTAAGCTATCTACCAAATAATCCATTTCCAATGTTCCACTTTTCGGCACATGAATATCTCGCTTCCCCTGTAATACAGTTAGTGCGGATGTCACTGTCGGTTTCATAGATTTTGAATAAATTTTAGCGATGATCAAACTACTTACGATTAAGACGAGCATCGTAACGTTGGCAACAATACGCCATTGATTGTCTAAACTATTTTGAAACTTCCTTAAGGAAGGCGACATTTCTAACGATTTTATGTCATAATATGCCCTTAAATAACCAAGTA
This sequence comes from Sporosarcina sp. YIM B06819, assembly GCF_033485175.1. Lineage (NCBI taxonomy): Bacteria > Bacillati > Bacillota > Bacilli > Caryophanales > Caryophanaceae > Sporosarcina > Sporosarcina sp. YIM B06819. The sequence continues at coordinate 94,442 of NZ_JAWLIQ010000008.1, forward strand.
GTTTGCCATTAGAAATAATTGGTGCATCCACATAAGAAACATTATTTATCGTTGAAGTGTTGAAAGCTGTTTCATGTATTTTCTCTTCCCGCTGATGATCTAGTATTTCATATCGAATAGAAAAACTTTTCGCAAGATTATCGAATAATGTCATATTTTCTTTCTCATCCAAATCCCCTACGATATTCGAGCCTAAAAAGGAACTCAATCTATAGGTTTGTTCTGTATAATACGCCATTTTATAATCTTTTAATTGTTGATCAGAATAAATAGCATGAGTGATATATAGAACGCCTGCGGTCAACGTTGCCATACAGAGTAAAATTATGCAAAACTGGACACTTGCTTTTTTAAAAAAAGGTTTAACCGACATGGACTCGATCCGCTTCAACATTAAATTGGTAGCCCGCTCCAACCCTCGTAATAATATATATCGGATTTTTCGGATCTTTTTCGATTTTTTTACGAAGGTTTTTAATGTGAGCATCCATTGTACGCCCATCCCCAATATAACGGTACCCCTGGACGTGATAGGATAAATCCTCCCTACTTAACACTTTTCCTGGTTTTTTTAACAGTGCATCGAGTAATTTAAATTCTGTTAACGTTAGCCTAACTAAATTATCGTCAACAAAAACTTCTTTCGATTCAAAATTAATGACGAGACTTCTACGGTTAAAACTCATAATCGGTTTCGCTTTTTGCGTGAACATATTAACTCTTCTTTGTAGCGCATTAATACGAGCAAGAACTTCCTGAATTCTAAAAGGTTTCGTTATATAATCATCTGCTCCAATATTCAGTCCTTTAATCATGTCCTCTTCCCTTGACTTTGACGACACAATTAGAATAGGTACATTTGACGTTTTTCTGATTTCTCGACATACTTCTTCCCCTGATAATTTAGGAATCATTAAATCCAAAATTACTAAATCCACTTTAATTTTTTGGGTTTTATTTAAAGCATCTACACCGTCGCCAGAAGTTAATACATCCCAACCTTCTTTTAACAAATATGACTTTAGAACATCCCGGATTGAAATTTCATCCTCAACAAGTAGAATACGCATAATTGGCCCCCCTATGAATAATTATTACTATGTAGTATAGAGTTAACAGACGACAACCTGCTTACGCACTATTCGTTTACTTTCTCAATGAACTTATTTAATGAAAGCGACTTTTTTAATAAGCATATTGGCATTAAAATGAAATCGATTTCATTCATCAATAATATAGTTCAATATGTTGCAACTAGAGAAACAATTGTCATTTATAAAATAAATCTTAGCACGACAATTAGTTTTTGTCCAATCATTTTATCAATATTTTGATATTTCAATTATACAGAATATCCAGAAAAACTTACTATATATATAAACAGCACAGCTAGTTGTTATGGCTATACTCTCTTAGACTTGACGATTACAAGAAAACAATCCGACTGTTAATTTCCCTGTTAATCATGCAACAATGTTCCTTAAATGATATTTAATTCATTATAGTAGAGTTAACTATTTTCTAAAATCATGCCCATTGATTTACTAAATCTAAACAGTAAAAGACGATGGAACATTCAAGTAGTGAATGTTCCGTCGTCTTTTGTAACTCGAATCATTTGTCACGAAAATATAGCGATTATTCGACTAGCCCTGTTCTTTCAACACCTTCTACAAAGTGTCTTTGGAATACCAAGAAAATCAATAATGGTGGTAAGATCACCAAGAAACTCGCTGCCATTTTAATAGCCCCAGCATCTTGAGATGAAATTTGTTGCGTTTCAACAAGACTTGTAATTAATTTATCTAATTGCAATGTTTCACTTGCTAAAGGTAGGAATAATGAATCCGACAAAAACATCTGCGGGAAATACGTATCATTCCATGTCCAGACAAACGAAAACAGAAACACTACTAATATCGCCGGTTTTGCCAATGGAAGCATTACTTTAAAATAAAATTTAAAAGCGGTTGCCCCATCAATTTTGGCAGCTTCCTCTAACTCTTTTGGCTGCGTTGCAAAGAACTGACGGAAGATAATAACGAATAATGCACCTTTAACTCCAAACCCTAAGATAGATGGGATGATCAACGTGACAATCGAATTATTCAACCCTAGATTCGTATACGCAATAATCGTCGGTAAAATAATTACTTGTGGCGGGATAATAAATGCCAACAACAGTAATCCAAAAACCAACTTCTTAAAAGGAAACTGCAATCGTGCAAGCGCATATCCCGCTAGTCCACATGAAATTACGTGAAAAACAGATGTAGACAAAGCAATGACAAGACTAACCATCACAGCTCGTGGATAGTTCAGCATCTCCCACGCCGTTTGCAATTGTCCCCAGTAAATCTTAGTTGGAATCCAAGTAACTGTTGGATTCATCAGATCGCTTGTTGACATAACCATATTGACCATCATTTTGATGATGGGGTTTAAAAATATATACGAAGTTGCTATAAAAACAACGTATAAAAAAATCTTAAAGAGAAGCCCCTCATTTACTTCCCTTCCAAGAATCATATACTTCGCCGTTCTTGCCTTGTCAGTATAATAATACTTGTCTTTCGGACTTTTATCCTTTATAAGTTGCTTGCTCATCTTTGACGGATGATTACTTTCTACTGGTTGGATATCAGTGCGCATATTCACCCCTCCTTAACTTTTTGCTAATCTTTGAGTTTTGTTTACCTTTATGAATGTCAATAATACGAGTAGTAAAAACACAATAATAATCACAAAATAGATCCAAGAAAGTGCACTACTGTAGCCGTAATTACCTGTTCCTATTAACTTAATGACGGGGTTAAATGGAAATGTAAACATATCAACAACTGTGTAAATTAAATTTAATAAAATAAATGGTGACATTGCAGGTAATGTGATTTTCCAAAAAATTTCCCAAGGTGAAGCTCCATCAATCCTGGCAGATTCATAAGCCGAAATGGGAATGGTTTGTCGTCCTGCTAGGAATATTAAAATTTGAACCCCAGAGTACCATAACACCAACACAAAACGATTCAGCAACGTTTTAATAGGCTGCCCCCATGAACTATCACCTAAGAAGTCATCTAAGTATGCCCCTAATGCAAAACGTTCAAGGAAGCCTAGACTTCCTTCCCCTTGGTTAACGAATTCAGTTAAAAGATACCCTGTAGAAAAAATAACAGGCAAGAAGAAAATTGCTCGGAACATAAATCTTCCACGTAGTTTTTGGTTAAGTGAAATCGCAATAAGGAATGCAAATATAATAATAATTGGAACCATGATTACGACTTCTTGGAAATAAGGAATTAATTTATCATAAAACTCTGAGCTGTTAAATAGAATTTCGCGATAGTAATTAACGCCGTTAAAATCGTACTGCATGCCACTAGGCAATACTTTAACTTTATGAAAACTCATAAATAATGAAAAGCCTAGCGGAAAGGCTAGAAAGACAAGGAACCCAATTAGCCAAGGTGCGATAAATAACATTCCTTCTAGGTTTCGCGCTAGTTTCGGACTAAGTATTCTCCTTTTTAGCATATTAGTTTCCTCCTTCCAAAATGATAAAACCTTCCGCCTCTATAACATGATTTTGATAGGTATACGGACTGTCATTATAGTTGACTAGAATACGTTTACCATTTTCATAAACCGTTTCAAACACATTTTTAGATACTTTTCGGTGATCAACGATAAACTGGTTCTGAACATCCGCTAGTGCGTCATTAAACAACTGATATTGAGTTGCTATTTCAGTTTCCCAATCTTTATAGTACGTACTGTAAAAGCGATACATTGCTCTCGATTCTAGTAATCGATGGGATTCTTCATATGTGACCAAAAAAGCTGGTGTTGCTCCATACTCAATCCCCTTTAGAAGAGATTCCGTAACATTTCCACTCATGTTCCCATAATTAAAGGAATAACTGACTAAACCATGTAAAGCAATTTGGGCAAATGGAATCGTTCTGTCGACAAATAAGTCGTAAGAATAATCATTATCCATCTGCTCAATATGACTACTTTCAGCGAGCGCATAAAAATTACCTTCAGCTACTCGAACATCCCCAAGCTCTTTTTTGGTTGTCGTTAAAATATCTTGTTGGATTTCTTTCACTTCGTGACGCTGCGCCAAATGTTTATCATTATAATCAGATGGTAATGTAGAACCAATGCCATCTCCAAATAAATAACCATCTACGCCAAGTTTCTTTGCTTTCTCAAAGTCATTATAAATGACATTTTGCATAAATCGAGGACTGACTAATACTGTATCATTTTCTTTACGATTGAACTTCATCACGTTCAATCCTAAATCACGTAATCCATCGCGATTAGCCCTAAAACCATTTTTCCCAGTGCTATTATACGTATAAGTACTAGCATCCAGATAGATGGGATGTCCTTTGGAATGAGCAAACTCTGCGAGTTCTTTCATCCCATCATTTCCACCTAGTTTTCTAGCCACTGGAAATTGCTCCCCAAATTTTCCATAACCACTTTTTTCCCATCCATGATACGTAATTGACATATCATCAACACCAAGGCTACCTAGCTCTTGTACAATTTCTATAGCTTGATCAGTCGTTGTAAAAGGCAGATATGAATCTAGTAGAAACCCTTTTTTTATCCCCCCGCCAAGTATATGTAAAGAGAGAGCCAGACTGTCATCTGCTACTTCCTTGCGTTTAAAACCTCGTTCTTCCATTAAATACTGCCGATATCTAACAGCCATATCGGCATAATCTGCTTCTTCGAGCAGGTAGTATCGAATCGCACGATTGGTGCGCTGCATATCTTCACTATAAATATAGAAACCTTCTGTCTTTTGTTTATTCGTAGCTTGATAGACTTTAAAACGGAATAGATGTTCACCCGTCACCCAGTTATACTGGCTATAGGATTCCGAAGGTGCAGAGACAATATTCGTATACGTATCTCCTTCGTGAACAACGCCCAAGATGGCTTGGTCACCCGATTTCATCCCAAATACCGGCATTCTAACGGAAAGCCTTGGTGACAAACTAGCTTTTGTTGCAAAAGCTTGGTCGGAACCATAAATTCTTTCACTGTACAAGTTGTTCGTACTCGCCCGATTCTTTTGGAAATCTACCAATGCCCCTGAACCATCCGGCAAAAATAAGAAGCCGTCTTGATCGTCCGAGTTATCTGCACCCAAGAATGGAAATAGACGTAGAGAAACTAAGCGATTTTTTACAGCATCTGCCTTTTTTGCGTTTTTATCCGTTTTATTTTCATCCTGAATCTCATCCGCCAACACTTTTGTTTCTACATAATCTTCTACTAATCGAACTTCAATCGGAATTACAAAACCTAAGTCTGGCATTTCATAAATGACCTTATAGCCATCCTCAATTTCTTCAAATGTTACTGTTGTTTTGTTATTCAATGGATTCGATTCTTTCACCTGATCTTTTCTTTTATGCATTTCGACATATGAAAACATAAAAGGTGCTTTCAAGTGCGATTGCCAAGAAGCTGCTGTCTTTTCCTCATCCCATTTTTCCGGATTAGGGAAGGACGTTACAACACTTCCTGTTTTTTTGTTTTGTACTACGAAATGGCCTGTCTGTGGATCAGCTTTCAATGCAAATCCTGTATTCTCTGTTACTTGTTGAAGATTTTCAATCGCTGGGAATACAGCATTACCACTAACTGCCTGCTTCTCCACTACTTCCTCTTTGTCTTTGTCTTCTGTCGAATCATCGTCTGCAAAAGAAGTAATTGACAACAGTGAAAATAAGAGCATTGCGGTTGTTACGATAACCAAAAACTTTTTTCTACTTTTCATCACATTGTCAACTCCTTGTAAAGTGTGATAATGAAGTCTACCGTCTCAGAAGTAAGACCTACGATAATAAAGATTAATACCCATAAAATGATCATAGAAAATAGTGTTAATAAAATACTAATAATTGTTTCACCAACTGAATAATTTTGTAACGTCATGATCATCCAGAAGAATAATGCAGCACACCATAGTGTCATAAATGCAGTTGCTGCATTGTAAATTGATATTTCACTCCATGTCATGATATTCGATAGGAATGCTAATGGTAATCCCAATATCGCGATTGGGAAAAGTGAATAAGCACTACCGACAAATATATCTTTAAACCTAGCTTGTCCTTGTTTGATAGCCCCTATTAAATACTGGCACACTACCCACGAAACCCATATAGCTACTGACATGGCCAACGTAGATCCCACACTAAACGCCCCTTCTGGGACAGGAAAGAATGTGAAGCTCGTTAAAAAGGTTCTGGAAAACGCAATGACGACGACAGCTACTAAGACGATTATCGCGCTAAGATAGCTACCCATATTTCTAAATCGAATATCATCAAAGCCATCAATAGGATGACGCAACGTATAAAATGCATGTTTTAATTGGGCAAAAAGAGTTGGTTCTATTGGTTTGTCAACCAATTTCATCTTTGCTTTTGATGTTTCGTTATTGCCTTTTTTCTTTCTTTTTCGTTCTTGAATCTTTATCCAAATGAGAGCAATGGATCCGAAAATCAAAAAGGCATTTGCAAAGAGTGGGAATTTGCTTTGGAACCAATTTAAACGAATTTGCCAAAATGAATCAGAATAGCCTTCTGCATCACCCGCACGTTTATATAACTCTCTCGCTCCTGCATAGTCTTCTTTATAAAAAGCCGACCGCGCAAGACCATTATAGGCTGGCGTAAATAAAGCGTTTTGTCTAGCGACTTCTTTCCAATACTTTTCACTGCCATCATAATCACCTTGCTCTGTTAGAACGAAAGCCATTTGAACTGTTTCGCCAAATTCAGTTGGTTGGAGAACTTGAATCAGGTTTAAGGAGTCATCTAGTACTAGAATTTGCTTACGACTATTGGTCTCGACGGCTACTGGGCTTCTTGGTACTCCTTTTTGTGCAGATCCGGATGTAACAGGCGCTCCCCAGTAAAATAGTATTTCCCCGTTTTGGTCAAATTGCGCAATGATTGAGCTACTTTTGTCTACCACTGTAACAATGCCATTTTCATCTATCGAAATATCTGTTAAGTTGTTGTTACTTCCCGCTGTTGCTTCCTCTTGGTTCGTGCTTCTGCGTAAAAACCGTAAATTTATGTTTTCTTCATATTGAAAATCCTTCCATTGATTTTCACCACGAATATTCAATTTTTTTATCTGTTCTGCTGCATCACTTGACACCGTATAGATATATCCTACGTCGTCAATAGCAATATTAGTAATTGGATTCGGTAGCAATCGAACTTGCCTAGCTAATTGCTCTTTCGTATAGAAAATATTGCGAACCCGATCCATTAATTGTACTTCTGTAATATTGGTACCGTAAAACCCATAAAATGCTCCCTCAGGGCTGAACTGAATAATCCCTTGGAATGTCCCCCGAGAGACGACATAGACAAAACCCCTATTATCTACAATCATATTTGTTGGTTCATAGACAAAAGAATCATCGATATACTTGGATTCTGGGCGTAAATACTCTTTAATCATTGCGCCGCTGTTATCTAATAGGACAACTCTTTTATTACCTGTATCAGCAATATAAATTTCATTATTTTCTGTAATGAATATACCTGATGGTTTATTTAATGGACTTTCTGGAACGTTAAGTACTCTAATTAATTCACCATTCATATCCAAGTGAACAATTCGGTCATTTCCTGTATCAGCAATATATATTTCATCATTTTGGGCTACAAAGAAATCCTTTGGTTGATTTAATGGAGAATAGACACTTTCACCATTTTCATCTTCTATATAGATATCATCTGCTAGTACCCCTTGAGGCTCATATGCAGGCTGAGTAAAAATTGTTTGTCCAAAACCATTCACGCTAAACGTGTCATAAGGGCTTTCCGCTTTGACCGTTGTCGAAAATGATAGGAATAAGGTCATAAGGGTAACAGTAGCTATATACTTTTGCCACTTTCTCCTTCTTCTCCCCATAGATATCCCTCCTTTTTTCTAGCTTACTTGATACCAGAGTGTGCCATCGTAGCGATTACTTTACTCTGGAAGAACAAAAATATGATAAGTTGAGGTAAGAACATAATCAATGCACCTGCCGCAGCGGCCCCTTGTCGTGCCACTGAGTTTGCAAGATTCGCTGTTAGCGACATCATGTAGTAAGGTAATGTCTTCATAGACTCATCTTGCATGAATAACTGTGATGTTTCTGTGTTACCCCATACCGTTTGGAAAGCGATAATCGCTATCGTCGCAACAGCAGGTGTTACTAATGGAATCACAATTTGTAGAAACGTCCGTACTTCTGAAGCCCCATCGATTTTTGCTGCTTCCATAATTTCATTCGGTACTTGGTCCATAAATTGTTTCATCAAAAATACACCTACTGGCATAGCGATGAGTGGCAAAACATGCCCCCAATACGTATTCATAATCCCCAGATTTTGAATGACGACAAATCTTGGAATTTGAATAACTGTCGGCACAAAAAGAAGTGATAACATAATCATTGAAAACACAAAATTCGAACCTGGGAATCTATGTTTAGACAATGCATATGCACAAAAAGCACTGGTGACAACCATGGCGACCGTTGTTGCAATCGTCACAATCACACTATTAAAGATGTAGCGGGATACCGGTACAAACGTACTTTGTGTTAACGATAACAATTCAACAAAGTTTTGTGTCGTTGGTTCTTGCACAATAAATGTTGGAGGAAAGAGAAACAACTCATGTAAAGGCTTAAAAGCATGATTAATGATATAAACAATCGGCAGAAGCATAAAAATGGACAAAAGTGTTAATAAAAACAGAATCACATATTGCGTCCGATCCATATGCTTAAACTCTCGCATAAAATTAGCAAATTTCCATTTTAGGTTTGAGCCTACTTTGTTAAGAGTCTCCATATTTTATTAGTCACCCTTTTCCTCTAAAATATAACTAAAGATTTTACTTAAAAAGAACATCATGATCAATAGCACAACTGAAATGGCACTTGCGTATCCTAATTCATAACGAATGAAGCCATAATCCTCAATGTGGCTGAGCATAATTTGCCCCGCATAGTTAGGCGTAGGATTGGAGCCCGAAAGCTGCACACCCAAACTTCCAGATTGCAATGTATGTACAATTGACATAATGGCCGCAAATAACAATTGTGGTTTCATTAAAGGAACTGTAATATACCAAATCTCTTGTAGACGACTCGATATACCATCCACTTTTCCCGCATCATACAGTTCTTTGTCCACACCGAGTAGCCCTGCCAACATGGCCAAAAAACCGATTCCCATACTCGACCATATCGCAACAACAATCATAATATTTAATAGCCATGCTTGATCTTCTAAGAAGATGATTGGTTCAGTAGCAAATCCCCATTTTAAGAGGAAACTATTGACATAACCAATCCGATCCCCCGTAAACATAACTTGCCAGACCACGGTCATTGCAACTCCCGCTGCTAGCGATGGAGCGTACATTGCGAGTGCATAAACCATGCGTAATGTGTTCGGAAGTTGCGCTATAAACCATGCCAACAAAAATGAAAGAACGAAAGCAACGGGACCTACAAACAAAGAAAACTTAAAGGTATTCGGTAAGACATTTTGAAGTAACACAATGTCTTGTGAAAATAATGTTTGATAGTTTAGCCAGCCTACCCACGAAGGGAATTCGATGGAGTTGAAATAGGTAAAACTTAACCCAATTGCTGTTACAACTGGGATAAGTATGAATATTACGAACAATATGATAAACGGGGCGATAAACAGATACGATAAACGGTGCTTCCATACATCATTTTTCAACTTTTTAGTCCAGTTTACTACTCTTTCATTTAGACCATTCTTTTGTTCTACTTTTTGCGTATTGACAGTTGTTGCGTTCTTCTCAAGGCTATTGTTCAAATCGTTTCGCCCCTTCCCATGGTTCTTTAATCACTGGAAGATCTAAAGAATGTACTGGTTCGCCATCTTTTCCAAGTAAATTAAATTCATTTTGTTTTCTCTTTAATTCACGATTGATTTCTTTTACTGCTTTTTCAAGTTCGATTCTTGGATTCCCTGTCTCTATGACGGTTTGGTTCCAAGCAAAATCTAACTGTCTTAACGTCATATACCCACCTGGGACATTGGCAATATCTTTCAGCCATTGCCACTGATTTAAAATAACATCTAAATCTGCTTGTCTCCACGGCATTTGAGCAAATGCATCAATGTTTGCGGAGTTCCATCGAAATGTTTCGCCACGGAACTGCTCCAAGTTCAAACCAAACTCAGTTTGTGTCTCTGCAGATGCATACCACTTCATGAATTCCCAAGCAATATTTTGCTTTTCTTCTAAAGTATCGTTAAATAGCATCATACTCGTCGTTCCAAGTCCTGTACCTCCAGCCCAGCGAACAACTTCTCCTGATTCATTGATATGTCCTGGGATAGGTGCAATTCCCCAAACATCAAGAATCTCTGGTGCTGCAACAAGTAACTGCATATACTGATTAAAATCAGCTATCCCAATTGGGTAGCCACCTTTTCTAAATTGTTGATAGAAGCTCTGTACTTTTTTATCCATACCACGTAGATTAAATAGATTTGTCCATTCTTCAAATGCCTTAAATGCATTGGCTTGATCTAGCCTTGAAGACATACCGTCCTCGCTATATAATTCAACATCCTTTTGGTATAACATATATGAAAAATCTTTTGGATCTACATAGAAATTACTTTGATTTTGCAGTAACGTCGGCATCATATCGTAGACGTCTTGCCACGTATCCGGGATGCCTAGCCCCATTTGCTGCAAAATATCTTTCCTATAAAAAAGGACTTTGAAATTGATTGTTTCAGGAAGACCATAATAACCACCATCATAAAAGAATGGTAGTGACACACCTGGTGCATAATTATCAATGACTTCCTGTGCTCCCGGTAATGTCGAAATATCTTTCGCTGCGCCACGCAGTGCCATTTCGAATGGCATATCAGCCGGAACACCTAACGCCACATCCGGCATGATGCCGGCAGCTTTCGCTAAAATTAGTAAGTTTTTATCTTGGATTAAGTTGACATTTACTTTAATGCCGTGTTTCGGGGTAAACTGTTGATCAGCAAGTTGTTGAAGTTCCTCAGCATAATCTCGTCCCCACATCATCCAAACGTTCAGTTCCTCTTCTTGTTGTCCTGCTAATTCATTTTGTCCAGAAAAAGAATAGACTAAAGAATTAAATATGCCTTTTAATTTCTCTATTTTATTCGCAGTCATACGGGGAAAATCTTTTCCAGCTGGTACTACATAATATTTATCGATTTGTAATGGACCATTCATGAGTTCTTGTCTTTGACTTTCAACTCGTTCTTGCAATTTCCCTACCGTAACTTGCTTATTTGGAATTTCGTTGGGTTTTTTAAGCAACGCCTCGATATCCCTACCTAAAGATTCAAATGCTTGCGAAACATTACTTGTTTCACCATTGATATCGATCATTTGTTGGGCCATCTGCTGAAACTCTTTCCCCATTGCCTCCAATTTCTCAGTAACTCCAGGTAATTCTTTTTTAATATCCCAAACCCTAAAACTATCTTCGCGATTACCAGAAGCCAGTCGAAGCTCTTTCGCTATCGCTCCAATTTCTTTCGAAACCTTATCAATTTCAATCAATAAAGGAACAAAAGGTTCATATGTTACTTCAGAAGTAAGCGTATGCTTGCCTTTCTTTAAGTAAAATGAATAAGGTTGATCACTTCCATCGCCGAGGACAATTTCCTGCCAGCTAGTCGCATATGGAATTTGGTACTGTTTCATTTCTTCGAATGGAATGTCTCCATCCAGATAAAATGTTCTAAAGACCGATAAGTTTTTACGGTAGTTTTGTAGCCCTCTAAATGCGATTTTGTATTCGCCGTCTTCTGGAACTTCAAACTCCCAGGTAACTGCTTGTTTTCCCTCAAACCAGCTCATCCCACCCAACGTATTAAACTTAATCGTTTTCAGTGATTCTGGCGTTGTTAATGGATCACGGTCGTATTGTACTTGAATCGAAGTAGAGTTTTTCTTCGCGAAGTTCTCCGCTTCAATCTTAATTACTTTATCTGTCGCTGTTGATTTAGTCGGATAGTCTTTCTTGACATTTTCATAATCACTAAATGACAAGAGAGGTTTAACTGTAAATGACTTAAATGCCACTGCCTCACGTAATGTAAATAAGCGAATTTTGTTTGTTCCTTGTTTCAAGTGGAACACTAGTGGTTCAACATTTGCACCACCTGATTCTCGGAGAGCCGTTGTTTTCCAATCTGTCAGTTCTTCAACTAACGACCGAATTTGGTTACCACTTTTATCATAATGAACGTCTAGGTCTCTAAATTCTCTTCTTAATTCAATAGAACGAGCTTCTCTGTACGGATAAGCACCATTAATTTCTGCGCCAAAGATAACAGATTGCTTACTTCCTCCATCTTCTTGTGAAAAGGGAATATAATCTACATCAATTTGATATAACCCTTCTTGCGCCATATCCAATTCATATTCAACCCAACCACCCGGAGTAGACCAGAGTAAAGCTTCATTCTTTCCTTTGTATGATCCGATTGTAATATTCGACTCTGCTGATTTTGCTGCGAATTCACTCGCAGCGAATGTTACATGTTGTTTTCCATTTGGAATGCCTTCGCTTGCCCATTGTTGCTTCACTTCATAGAGATAAGGCTCCAATTCTACTTCAGCTTCAAGCGGCGATTTTTCCGACTTATTTTCTTCCAAGCCAGCGGCCGTCGATTTTTGCGGTACCGTAAACAATGTACTACTAATAATCAGAACAAAAACAAGTGACAGTAACACTAGTTTATTAGTGACTTTTCCTCCCAATTGACGTCTCATTCTCTCCCTCCATTCAATCTTCCATTAGTTCCTTTGTATCTCTGTCGAAAAACAGAGCTTGTTCCATGTCAATGCCGACAACTACTTTATCGCCCTCTTCGTAACGATATCTTGGATTGGCACGAACAGATAATTTCTGTTTTTCGTGTGATAATAGATGATAATAACGGTCTGAGCCGACAAACTCATCAAAATCCAGCACACCATTAATGATAGATAGCGGGGATCTTTCTAATATCGAAGGTTCGTAGCTAACATGTTCAGGTCTTATACCCATGTAGACAGTTGGCTTGACGCGTTGGTCTCTCATCATTTTCGCTTGTCGATCTGTTAGTTGTAATTTAAAGGTATCAGTTATAAACAGCATCTTATCCTCATCTTCTACAATGCGCCCTTCGAATAGATTCATCGGATGGTTCCCAATAAATTTGGCAACAAACATATTTTTTGGTCGACTATAAATCATTTCTGGCGTATCTACTTGTTGGATTTCCCCTTTTTCCATAACCACAATTCGATCACCCATTGTCATTGCTTCTATTTGATCGTGTGTCACGTAAATAGAAGTTACTTCCATTCTACGATGGATATTGACAATTTCTTCTCTCATTTGCCCGCGTAGCTTAGCATCTAAGTTCGATAGTGGTTCGTCCAGCAAAAAGGCTTTTGGACTTCGAACAATCGCTCTACCTAGTGCAACACGCTGTCGCTGCCCACCGCTCAAATCACTTGGCTTACGATCAAGAAAATTACTAATTTCAAGAACTTTTGCCGCTTTCCTTACTGCACTATCAATTTCATGCTTGGGAATTTTTCTAATGCGTAGCCCAAATGCAATATTTTCATAGACCGTTAGATTCGGATATAAAGCGTAGTTTTGAAATACCATAGAAATATCTCGATCTTTTGGGGGATGATTATTGATGAGGGTATCACCAATGTAAATTTCTCCTTCTGTAATATCTTCAAGACCTGCAACCATTCGTAACGTTGTTGATTTTCCACAACCAGAAGGACCTAAAAAAACTAAAAACTCTCGGTCATCAATATCTAAATTGAAGTTCTTCACCGAATACTCCATCTCTTTCCCATAACGCTTTGATACATTATTTAACAATATTCCTGACATGCAGTTCCCTCCTAAAGGTTCACTATTTGAGTTGTCTAACACTTAATACCTTTCATTCATTTGGATACGCTATATAAAACTCAATGTGGAAGCGCATACAATAAAAATGAATAGGAAAAATTTGGTCGTATAATACCCCTTACCTTTGGTTTATTGATGTAGGTTAGTTTTCATCAACCACTCAACAAGGTATTGTAAAGTGCTCGTACCTCTTTCTACTACTTTACCTTTTTGTTTATGAATTTGGTGTGAAGATTACTTTTTCATTCGAATTATCTAATAACACACACGAATTTTGTAGACTTGTGGTTTCTTTTTAAACCTTTTTTCTTCTACGTATCAACAAAAAAATCGTAAAAAACGACCATTTTCGCGTGTAAATGGCCGGGTAAAATGATTGATTATTTCTATACATTCCTATGACAAAGCCTGATCCATAGGTACTTTCTTTCCACACCACGCCTTTTTTGATGTCCATTCTGCTTGCCCCTGCCAAAATGGATCTTGTTCTGGTAACCCAAGTGGTAGCAATACCGTTGCACATAAATATAAACTTCCTGTAGAAATATATGCTTCACCAAGTTCGGGTTGGTGTCCACAAAAACCAATCCGAAGCCATCCATTTTCATCAAATGTGGCTGGCATCTCCATCATGCGCTTCATGACGCATGTGAGTGCACATCTCACTTGGGCAGGTTGTAGCCTTTCATCGAGATTATGCTGTAATGCCATTTGCGCTAAATGTTGAAATGCTCCCATTCGATAAACGATGGATCTACCTACTACTGGAAAAGCGCCCTCAGGTGAAATCATCCTTTCTTGAATAGTAGCAAATCTTTTTGCACGTCTATCAACTTTAGGTGCCATTTTATCCCAATCAGCAGACTGGCTTTTCAGTGTCTTAATAATGTCAACCAACATTGGCTGGATCACAAAACTATTATAATAATCCATGTGAAATTGTGGCCCATCGCTATACATACCATCGCCTACATACCATTGTTCATGTTGTTTTAAAGCATAATCTACCCTCATTCGATCCCATGATTCACCCATTATAAATAAAGCCGTTTCAATCATTGCAGAAAATAATAACCAATTGTTAAAAAAGGGCTTTCTATTTTTAGTCATCTGCAACGCTTCAATTAAATTTTGCTTGGCCATTGGTGATAGTTTGGTAAATAGCTCTTTAGGTGCCCGTACAATCGCGTGGGCGAGAAATGCCGCATCTACAATCGGTTGCTCGCCGTCTGAAAAGTTCATATAATCAGGGGATTTCGGATTCGTTGCGACCTCGATTCCACGCCTCATCAATGACGCATATTGTTCTCTCCATTCGCCTTCGACACCATCTGTTGGACCATGTTCAATCCAAGGTGCAATTCCGCATGCGAGTCTACCGAAGGCTTCAAGGTGACTGAAACGTTGCCTATCTGTCGTTTGTCCTTCTAGTGGCATTTGGATTCTTAATTGTTCCTTCGCCAAGGCATTTAATAACGGCTTTGCCATCAGATTCATTATGTGAAGCCAATAGGCGCGGTCATCATTTCTTTCCATGTTTTCAGCCCTTTTCTTGTGGATGTAGTGGATAGTGAGCATACATTACTATACAATTTCACTTTTCTTTTATGAAATGGCTCAATGTAACGATTCACCGTGTAAATAACACTTACACTCCGTTAGTAGTTCCTCATCAAATCACAATCCGCCCTGCCTGTAAAATAGCTAAATCCCAAATAACTTCCTAGCCCGACAATGATGGTGGAAACTAGCTCTACTAACTGCTCTATTTCCTCCTTGATAAGGGCTGGATACACGGCATCTATGAGTTTTTTTCCATCACAATTAATCCTTTGAGCCACGCAAGCTCTTATTCCTACGATTTTTAACAAGATATTTCACAATTCAACTGCCTCGTAAAAAATTAATCGATTAAAGAAAGGATCGGTCACGGTCATTTCAGGAGTCCCCCACGGAGCCTGTTCAATACCCGGCCTTGCAAAACGATAGTCTTTCGGCAATGAACGGTGATAGTCCGCAACATTTTGTACTTGAATACGAATAGCTGCTCCTGGTGAGCAATCGCCATGATGTTCAGATAAATGTAAAATGATATCGTTCAATGAAACCTGACAATACACAGGTAATCCATCTTCAAATTGATGATCCCAATCATACGTAAAGCCCAAAAAATTGACATAAAAGTCTTTTGCCTTTTCAAGATCAAATATCCGTAAAATCGGAATAACCATTCATCCACCCCCTTAATACCAACTATGCTTTCAACCAATCTAGCGTAAATGTCCCAAATTGAATGTCCATGTTATTCCAGTTATCATAATCATACACACGCTCAAAGAGAACACCTATTTCGCCATTGGCCAAAACTGTCAGGCATGAATACCCATAATAATCCTCTTCGATCACTTTACTATACGGCCATGTCTGTCCGCCGTCTTCACTTAAACGAACCGTTCCATGTATCCTTGTTTGTTCATCAGCAGGGTTCGCAAAAAGTACACGCACTTTCCCATCTCCTTGATCTGGATATAGCACAACACTCGATTGACAAATTGGATCGAGTAAAGTGTTATCAAATGTAACTTCTCCCCACGTTTCTCCCCCATCCGTGCTCGTCGCGATGGCTGTTCGTTGTAGCCCAAAATGATTACGCATATAATAGCGAAGTTCTCCAGTCGGCAACTCAATAACCTGTGATTCTGTCAACATATGATTATGCTCCGAGAGAGTTTCTGCAGATAATCGTTCTCCATCGATGACTCTCCCATCATTCGGAGATGTGCCGCGCTGCCATGTCGCCCCACTATCATCACTATAAATTAAAGCACATGACATATGTCCAGATGGATTGGAAAAGTAAATAGGAAACAGCAATCTACCCGCTTGTTCTCCATGCTGTAACTGAATCCCGCAGCCAGGACCCGATCCAATAAAACGCATCCATTCTTCTTTTACCATTGGATTCAATTCTTTTGGTTTTGACCACGTTAGACCATCATCTTGACTCTCAATCACTTGCAAAAATGATGTTCTAGCTTCCAGCAAACTTTCATTGGGATCAATGCCTTTTTTATAATAAATATTGCCACGTGCTTCGTCTCCTTTGAATACATAGCCCTCTGTGTCGACGGTGTAATCCATTACATTACCGTCCAGGTCATGTACAGTACCGTCTGCCGACAGCAAGTACGTCCTGCCTTCATTGTCAAAGAGTTTGCGACGGCCATCTGCACTGAACCCCATTCCTACTTCACTTGCCCATAATCCAATCCCACCTGGTGTATGCATATATAGCATATAAATTGTACCGGTTACTTTGTCTTCTAGCAGCGCCGAATCAATTGCAGCAGCTCCATCTAGTCCTTCTCCAGCAAACGCAACTAATTTTTGAATAGGATCCCAAGTCTGTCCATTGTCCTCACTACGTCGAATTGCGATTTCAATTTGGTTCGGGTTATCAGTCTGATCCACTATTCTTGCATCAATTCCTGCAATTACTGTTCCTTTACGCGTCGTAATCATAGATGGAATTCGATACGCTTTTGAACCTCCATAGTTTGGATAAAATATTGCTTGTGTCTCAATGTTCGCCATTGCTAAAACGCCTCCATTTTTTAATATTTTCTACTGTTCTTTTTCATAAACACGTACATAATCGACTAGCATTTGAGCAGGTAAATTAGCTTTTGTTATATCGCCGGCCCAGTCCCCAACTTCAGCAGTAATTTTTAAATAAGCAGGTACTTGTGACACGCCTCCCGCAGAACTTCGCCAAGTTTCCACATCATTTATATAGAAAATATATTCCTCTTCATTCCACTCCAACGCAAATGTTGTAAAATCTTCATAAGCTTCGGGCACCGTAATCGATGTCCCTTTACTTTTATGGTCTTTGTCATAGCCATCCCAATGTAACGCATGCTCTATTACGTTATAGCGAGCAAATGGCGATTCAAATATATCAATTTCTGTGCCGTCTTTTCCTTCATTCCCGACTAGATGCACAGAGTCAGACATCAGCCAAAATGCAGTCCACAATCCTTCTTCAATGGGCAAACGGGCACGTATTTCATAATAGCCATATGCTTGCTCAAATAGGCCCATTGAACGGATAGCCCCAGAATAATATTGCCCGTCTCTTTCGCTAATTTGAATAACCAACTGTCCCTCACCATTTAGATAGGCATCCTGATTAGACCATTGTCCGTTATGCCTTTGCCATTCAGGTGCATGTTGCCATTTTTCATTGTCCAAGCTTTCTCCAGTAAACGTATCTTCAAATGTCAGCGTCCAGCCTTTTTTCTCACTATCTTTTGTTGGATCCTGCACTCCAGACTCCTCCGCATCTTTCGAAATAGGTGCACTTGCACAACCTGAAAGGACGGCAATTATCAGTAAACATGAAAGGAATACAAGCCATATGCCTCGATGACTTCGTCCATTTATTTTCGGCATAATTTTTTCTCCTGTCCGTATTTTCTTCATTGTTCATTTCCAAGCAACAGATCTTCCTTTATGTTCTCGGCTTGCATTTGAACATAAGACAGGGATGGCCGATACTTTCCTTCAAATGTGTTGGCTTTAATATTTACCTGCTGGCAAGCCGTCAATTCAAATGTTTTTCGAGCATACTCTTTTTCTACTAACTCACCAACAATCGTTTTAGCAAATGCCTCATTTCTGTTAGGCTTATACGCATATACATTGTTATTCGTAAAGTAGAGTTGATTAACACTATTGGCCACGAGTACAGACTCATGTTCCATAAAAAAGTGATTGTCTTCGATTCGAATATTTTGATGAATGGCATGATCATAGGACGGGAATGTATTGCCTTTCGTGATTGGATGAATACGAATAGCAGCATTTCTCGCCTCAGCACGCCCAACCTTTGGGACAAAAAATGTATTTGAGCGAATCGTCACATCTCGAACAGGCCCAGACTCATACCAATCTTGTGAATCGTTCGATATAAATATCGCATCTAATGCCATATGCCTAAAGGTATTATGTTCAATCACAACTTTTTTTCGGGTTGTACAAAGAATTCCCCTAGTCGGAATAGCCTCAAAATGATTGTTTTTAATATGAACCGAAGGCGTATACGTTACATTCTCAGCGACCACCAAGGGCTCCCCATCGATGCACGCTAGTAATTCACTTGGTATTGATTGATCGAAAGTGACCGTCATTGATTGAAGGTCATTTCCTTCTTCTCCAGGATGACTGACAGCGATTACAGTAAACTGCTTTTCAAGCCCCATTACTGGCGCTAATGTGTCCCGCCGATAAAACACGACTTGATTCCCACAATAATATTGCGGGAATCCGCCTTGCTGTCTATGCACATAACGAAGTCGTAATGTCCGGTCGTCGATTTGTTCCTCCACACGCGTAAAAGTTCCATGGATATTGATGGCATCGTCGTGCGCATGATTGAATGTACATCCTTCTATTTGAATATGTCCACTAGCTCCTGACACATGAATGGAATCAGCAAAACTTGAAGTATAAGTGCCACTGCCTTCTTTCGTCTTAAATGTACAATCGATATAGGAAACGTTATGAGACATTTGCGTCAGCCAGCCGAAGCCATGCATATAATGAACAGCCACTTTCTCGATGAAGGTTTCTGAGCTTTCCCAAATAAAAGCCCCCGCCGTATCCCTTTTAGAAGTCGGACGAATTTCAAATATCACATCTTGTTGATGGAGTAAAGGACGCTTATCCCCATAAAAAACACGGATCATTGAATCATTCAACGTAATGACTTTGCTTCTTCTTTCCGACAATGGTCCTAAGTCCGTCACATAACTTCTCGTTATGTTTTTATCCGGATGGTAACAAACAATAATCTCTGCGTCTTTTTGATTTTTGTTTGTCCAATAGTGTTCGCCACTTACTGGATCAAGTTCGCTAGTCCATGTAACGTCCCTGTCATTGTCATCTACTGAGAATGAAAAACAAGAAGGGATTGAGAAGTCCGTATATTGATTTCCATCCTCTTCCCCAATAGCAACGACTGTCATTTCAGCTGTCGTAGGTACCGCAAAATCCCATGAGAAATTGTACAGGTATACTTCTTTTGAGCGTACAATCGCTATGGCCATACAGTCACCGTGAATCATAAATTGAGAGCCATTTCCATTGAGGATTACTTGTTCTTGCCCTTCTAATAATAAGGCGATGTGCTTTAGTGGATACCTCATACTATCGGTATTAGACGTATGGTAGTTTCTTTTTTGGGCCGTTCCTTTGTGAAGTTGATAAATCCCATGTGGAAAATCAATCACGACTAGCCCTTGCATTTCTTTAGCCGATTCAAATGCTCGCCAAATGGCTTCCGTACTATCGCATATGCCCGTCGGATCGGCCCCAAAATGTGTAACATTAATTTTTTGATTACATTTTTCGATTTCCTCTACTACGTTTTCCCGTTCCATATCTTCATTCCAATCTACCGTTTTCTTAACTACTAGAAAATAGTTGGATTGCCAACAGGGGTACACCGTACTTTCAGTTCTTTTGTTCATTAACAATAATTGTATGTGTGAATTCCTCAATCCATTGTTGTTTAGCAAAGTCACGTCCTTTGATAATGACTTTGTCTGCATATACCTCCACAAATAAGCCTTGGCTGCCATGAGCATCAATCACAACTTCATTCCCTTGGGCGTCAAGCCCCCATGTATTATAGACGCCCCCAGTGTTTACCATAGCAAATTGTTTGCGCAAAAATAATCCTGGTATCCGTAAATCCCAATGGCTATGCCCTGAGAAATAGACGACTTGTGGGTAGTTAGCTAATCGTTCGACCAATTTGTTATGCGAGATGATCAACTGTTGATAATGAGGATGGTCTGTCCCCGATATTGTATAAGGAATAGGTTGGTGTAGACATACAAAAATAGGTCCTGCTGATTGGGCATGTTTCTTCAACCTGGAATCCAACCAATCCAATTGTGTCTCCGATAATACAGCACAATCCTGAGTCGGTGATCCCATAGGTCCCGCACCTTCCGAGCCTAAGAAAATGAATGGAATTCCTTTCATTATTTTCTCGTAGTATACGCTGTCGACACCCGCGAATTTGAAATAGCGTTGGATAGCTGCCTCGTTGCCATCATTATTAAAAAATTCATGATTGCCGATTGCAAAAAAAGCTTCTTTTTGAAGATGTTCATCTAACAACTCTGTCAATTTTCCGTAGCTTTCTTCCCTACCATCATTAATCATATCGCCATTGACAATAATGGCATCATAGTCAGGCACTATTTGCTGCAAATCTTGTAGCGCATGTACGAGCTTTTGGTGAGCACCTACATCTTTCTCCGAAATATGAACATCACTAATTACTGAAAAAGAAAATATGGGTTTTGTCATGTATAATCCCCCTGTAAAGCTAGAACTTCATAAAATCCATTATTTTAGCCAAGCTTATGTGTATCTATTAACGAGATTTCTAGCTGTTTTGCCGCATGCAATTCAAAAATCACAATCTCGTTATCCCCTTTTTTTAACAGTGGACCTGGGAGATACAACGTTTCTTGTGGTCCTTTTTCCCAGTACCTACCGATATTGAAACCATTGACAACAACAAAACCTTTCACCCATCCTGGCAATTCCACAAATGTATCGCCAACTTCATTTACTTCAAATGTCCCTTTATAAAATACAGGGCCAGTTTGTTGTTCCTTGTTGTCATTAAATGAAAGGGATTGCAAATTGTCCATCGGTAAAGGATAGATCTCCCAATCGAATAAAAATTGATAGTCGAATCGGACCCCTTCCGTAATACCTTTTGGCTCATTCATCATCCGTGGTCCATAATTGATACGGCCCATATTTTCAACTAAAATATCAATCTGCACGCCTTCTTTTGGTACCGCAAAGGAAATGGTTTGATTCTCCCAGCGATCGATGACACCTAGATATTCCTTGTCGACAAACACTAGCGCACGGTCACGAACATGTTGAATGCTTAAAGGTGCCTTACTATGCGGTCCTTTTAAAAACGTACGATACAGTGTAAAACCGTAATCTTGCCCCAACTTCTCCATTGTTTCTGGATTAGCTTTTCGAATAGGATTACTAATCATTCCTAAAGCATCGAATAATGGAACCGACACTATCATCTTCACTGCACCATAATTCATTTTTGCAATCGGCTCTGGCAATTGTAATTCTCCAATATCTTTGTACTTGGCAATCACATCACGCACCGCAAGATATTTAGGCGTAATATCACCCGCTTCACTTACAGGGCAGTCATAATCATAACTCGTCACAGTTGGTTGATAATTATCTCCATAGTTAGCACCGTTATAAAAACCGAAGTTTGTACCACCATGGAACATATAAAAGTTAACCGAATCCCCGCGTTCCAGTATTTCATTTAGGGTATTAGCTGTATCAGCCGGTCCCCGTTCATGGTGCTCTTCTCCCCAATGGTCAAACCAGCCATTCCAAAATTCCATACACATATTAGGCGTGTTCGGGAAATTATGTTGCAGGACTTGGAATGCTTCCGTAGGATTTGAACCGAAGTTGGCTGTCGCTAATACTCCTTCGACAGTACCACCTTGAAGCATTAAGTGGGTAGGACCATCCGATGTAAATAGTAGAACATCGATTCCTCTTGCAATCATTGCATCTTTAATATAATTCAAATACTGTTTATCATTGCCGAAACTGCCATACTCATTTTCGATTTGCATGGCAATAATAGGTCCACCATTGGTTTGTAAAAGAGGCTTTAGTTTGCCAAGTAATACATCATAATAATTGTCCACTTTCTCTAAATATGGTTCATAAAAGGATCTTAATCTCATGTTACTGTCTGCCATGAGCCATGATGGTAAGCCTCCGAACTCCCATTCTGCACAAATATAAGGACTAGGTCTGACAATGACATGTAGTCCAATACGCCCCGCAATGCGAATGAATTCTTCAATATCGGCAATCCCCTCGAAATTGAACTGCCCTTCCTTCGGCTCATGCAAATTCCACGGCACATACGTTTCAACAGCATTAAACCCACAGGCTTTTAATTTGAGTAAACGATCTTCCCAATATTCAGGTACAACTCTAAAGTAATGAATAGCCCCAGAAATAAACTGGATAGGTTCGTTGTTTAAAATAAATTGACCTTCTTCAACTTTTAATTTTGTCAAAATGAACGACTCCCTTTAGTAGTTTTAGCACTTATCAAACAATCAATAGAATTATAGTAAGCAAATAAACACCTATAGCTCTTTTACTTATGATTCGTGTCGTCCTAAATCAATTTCCAACATTTTACCGCCTGATCTGATGGATTCTGTTGCCGCACACCCCACCGCAACACTCATACGTGCTGCAAAAGTAGTTGTAAGTGGTTGTTTATTGTGTAACACAAGGGCTATAAAATCTTGGCAAATACGAGGATCCGCGCCACCATGAGTTCCCGGTAAATCCTTCATGTTATACGTAATATCACTCATCTCATGCCATGATCCAGATTTTCTCGTTTTTACATAAATTTTATCATTCACATCATCATTTTCGAGACGCCCCTTTGTCCCAATAAACGTATAGTTCCGCGAGTAATCAGGTGTAAAATGGCATTGCATGTAAGACGCTTTAATGCCACCTTCTAATTCCATGATGACCATGCTATTATCTTCCACGTCGATTTCTTTCCTAAATGCGCATTGCGTCAGCCCCGTTAAACTAACTTCCGGACAAGTATCTTTTTTATTACAAGCTGGACAGTGTAGATCATTCGGCTGATCCCCACCATAGTAATCTAGACTTCCAAATGCAGATACTTTTGTCGCATAACTACTTGTCAACCAATGAATAATATCAAAGTCATGGGACGCTTTCTGAAGTAGCAGTGAGGTTGTGTTTTCCGCAGTTCCATGCCAGTCATGATAATAAAAATAGCCACCTAGCCCGACAAAATGTCGCACCCAAACTGCTTTGATATCGCCAATCACACCAGAATCAATAATTTCTTTCATCGTTTGATACATACTCATATAACGCATATTGAATCCAATCATGAGATGTTTGCCTGATTTCTTTTCCTCATCTAAAATACGGTCGCAACCTTCAACGGTTATAGCAAGTGGTTTTTCGCAATAGACGTGCTTACCCGCTTGTAGCGCTGCGATGACATGTTCTTCATGCAAAAAATCGGGTGTTAAAATGGCAACCGCATCAATATCTTCCCTGGCTAATAACTCGTGATAATCAGTTGTAACAAATGCTTCGTTATTCACGCTTTGTTTAAATTGTTCTAGCCTTGCGCGCGACACATCCGCCGCTGCTACAATTACCGAATCACCACTTGGTTTATGCCAGTATTCCATGATGGAACTCCTTCCACCAACTCCGATAATGCCCATTCTTACCTGTTTCATAAGGTTCTCCTTTTTTATCCAATAGGTTATTTAAAATCGTAGACTGTATGTTTGACCTTCACACATCTGCAGTGCTATCAATCCATCAACAGCGCCGACTTCCCTGTCTTGTTGCCCTTCTTCACGAAGCAAGACCGTACCAGTTGTTTTCAAAACAAAGCGATTAGTCGCTGTACATGTAACTGTTAGTTCACGTACTTTCATGCGATCCCAAACGACATCTATCTCAAATCCACCACGCACACGGACACCAGCCAATGTTCCTTTAGCCCATGTCGATGGCAGAGCTGGTAGTAATTCAACAAAGCCTTGATGCGATTGGACAATCATCTCAATGACGCCTGCTGTATAGCCGAAATTCCCATCAATTTGAAATGGTGGATGTGCACCAAGAAGATTTGGATACAATCCCCCACCAACAACAAATTCAATGTTCCCGCCAACGATGTTAAATAATTTTTGCAGCAAGCCATAAATTCGTTCTCCGTCTTTCAACCGCGCCCAAAGATTCATTTTCCAACCGAGACTCCAGCCAGTACCGTCGTCTCCCCGTATATTTAACGTTTGACGAGCTGCCTCTAACAAGGTACCCCCAAAAATTTGGTTACCTGGAAACACACCATACAAATGGGAAACATGTCGATGCTGCGGCTCAACATCAGCATAATCCTTCAACCATTCTTGTAATTGACCTTGTTGACCGATTTGCAGCGGATACAAACGCGCTTTCGCTGTCTTTACTTGATCAACCCACTCATCATCGATACCAAGAACTGCTGCAGCCTCTATACTATTTGTGAATAGATCCCAAATGATTTGCAGATCCATCATGGCACCTTTCGTCACAGAACCAATTTGACCATCTACTGATCGAAATAGATGTTCAGGCGATGTCGATGGCGACGTAAGTAGATAGCCATTACCATCTTCAACTAACCAATCTAGGCAAAATTCTGCTGCTCCTTTCATGATAGGGAGTGCTTCTTCCGCTAGAAAAGTACGATCTTGTGAAAACATATAATGCTCCCAAAGATGACGACAGAGCCATGGTCCTGACATTGGCCAAAAAGCCCAAATTGGATCTCCTTCTCGATCACCACCAACCGGTTCAGCATGTCTCCAGACATCCGTATTATGATGGGCTGTCCAACCTTTCATGCCGTAGCGTTCACGAACCATCTGGTGCCCATTCACGGATAACTCTTGAATCGCATGCAATAAAGGCTGATGACATTCAGCTAAATTCGCGATTTCAGCCGGCCAGTAATTCATTTCTGTATTGATATTTAGCGTATAGTTAGATGACCAAGGTGGTCGTGTCGAGTCGTTCCATATCCCTTGTAAATTTGTTGGTTGTGTCCCTTCCCGTGAAGCAGCTATCATTAAATAACGACCGTATTGAAATAATAGCTCCACCATTCCTAAATCATCCGTGCCAAATTTATGAACTCTTTCATCTGTATCAAGTGAGCTTTCAGCCCGTTCATGGCCAATAGACAGCTCAACACGGTCGAAAAGATTTTGATAATCTTCTATATGCGCTTGTTTTAAACGCGCATATGGTAGACTCATCGCCTTTGATAAACAAAGTCGATTTTTCTCCGTTAGCACATTGAAATCTTTACCCGGCTGCTGATTAAACCCATTAAAAGATGTCGCGATTGACAAATAGATAACGGCTTTCGTCGCATGTTGAATAGAAAGTTTGCCATAACATGATTCTACTTGTCCCCCCTCAACTGTAACACCTAGCCTACCTTCAAAATGGATGGCTTTACTCTCACCCATCTCTCCATAGTGAATCGGTTGCTCGTTGCTGTCATGATAAACAGGTGCACATCTTTCCGGGCATATGCCTTGTAATGCTAATTCTTCGTCCATATGTACCGTTTTGCTTTTCAATAAACTATCTAGTGTAATCATTACATTTAGTTGGTGATCTACAGAACTCGTTAATTCAATCGCCAATACTTGATGTGGCTGGGAAATAAAAGCCTCCCGTTTATACGTCACTTGTCCGACTGTATATTCGACACTCGAAAGTGCTTGTTTAATATCTAGCTCTCTCTTATAGCCCTTCGCCACTGCGCCATGCAAATATGTGATTGTTAGATCCCCTAAAGGCATGTAAGCTTGCGTATAAGGACCAAACATATTTTTAGTTTCATCAGCCGCCTGCTCATACTGCCCTTCATCAATCAACTTTCGGACTTTTTGAAGAGATTCTACATCCTGTTGCGGCGCTTTATTTCTTGGTGGACCTGACCATAAACTATCTTCATTCAATTGAAAGCGGTCGACCTCCACTCCCCCAAAGTGCATTGCGCCTATCCGGCCATTCCCCAATGGCAAAGCTTCTGTCCACTTTCCTGCTGCACGTTTGTATGACAGTATATTCATGTTATCTTCTCCCTAACGTTATCCAATATTGGTAGACCTATCGAATAAATGATTACAGCATTGCTTATGACTATAAAAGAAAAGAAAGTCTAGAAGTCGACTTTCTTTTCTTTTCAGCCATTATTTAAACAACTACCTTATTAGATTAGCCATTAGTCAAATACGATTTCTTGTTGTTTGTCTGCCGATTCATAAATCGCAGTTAATATTTTCATCATTTCTACACCATCATCAATGCCACCAATTGGGTCTTCTCCTGTTAGACAGCAGTTGACAAAATGGTTGATTTCATTTTGGAATGCTTCGCCAAATTCAAAATGAGGGTTACTAATCTGTGGCGAGCTATTCAAAATAATATCATTCGCTTCATGAACAATTGTTAAATTCGGTTCTACTTCTGCTCCACCTTTATCCCCAAAAATTGTGACTCCGCTTTGATCATTTTTGATATGCAAAGCGAAGCTGACATCTACCATTAAAGAGGCTCCATTGTCAAAACGGATTAAAGCATTGGCCAAATCCTCCACATTATTTTCCGGGGAATAATCAGCCGCTTTATAAAACGATAATGATTTTATGTTTGAGCGATTTCCAAGTTTATGGTACGTATTAGCACTGACTGATTTCACTTTCGGTCTGCCCATCAAATACCACGACAAGTCAATGACATGCACACCAAGATCAATTAGTGGACCGCCACCCGAACGTGACTTATCAGAGAACCAACCACCAGGATTTCCAAGTCTACGTAAAATGGATGCTTTTGCATAATAGATTTCACCTAACTTTCCTTGATCGATGAATTCTTTTAATACAATTGCACTCGAAGCATGGCGGCGAACATAGCCAACCATAAACTTTTTATCGCTACGCTCTGTAGCTGCTTTAATTTCTAACGCTTCCTCATGGTTCATACAAAGTGGCTTTTCACAAAGAACATGCTTCCCTGCGTCAAGAGCTGCGATTGAAATTTCCTTATGTGTATTATTCCAAGTGACAACACTAATCGCATCCAATTCGGGGTTTTTCAGCATTTCATGATAATCCGTATAGACATTCTCAATATCGTACGTTTTCGCCTTCGCTTGTGCTCGTTCTTCAATCAAATCACAGATGGCAATTAACTCGACATCGGGATTATTCTTATAAGCACCCAAGTGACTTTCTGATAATGAACCTGCACCTACAACACCAATTCTTAATTTTGACATTTTTTCCACTCCCTATAATGTTTTCGATTTTTAAAACTGCTCGCCTACATGATACAGTGACATTTCTCTGATGATAGGCTCACCATCACTTTTCGTAATTTCAAGCGTGACTCCTTTTACACGAATCGGCGGAACTCTGATAATCGCTTTATGCCCGATATTAATACCATGATAAATCGTCGTTGGCCGCTGCGTTTTCGCTGTCGTAACGGTAATGGTAAATTGCTGAACACTTTCACCATTCGTTAAATCTTCTTCTATTACAATGTGGTCTATCAAATGAGATTTCTCTCCCCAATACTCCCACTTACCTTCTCGCAACTGACAATCTTTTAATGTCGCAAGTGGATTAGCAAAACGTTTGCTGATGGCTGCTCCAAACTCTAGTAAACGTTGCTCATCCTTTTTCGGCAGTAACCCTTCTCGATCTGGACCAATGTTGAGGAGTAGATTAGCTCCGTGACCTACAGAGTGATAGTACAGACCCATTAACTCCTCTAAACTCTTCACCGTATGTTCATCGCTATCACTATAAAACCAGTTAGCGCGCATTTGCACATCACATTCCGCCGGCAACCATAGGTCTTTCGCTAATTGTTCTTGCTCATCTTTATAAATCGAATAATCAATATTATCGACAACATTCCAACATGGAATTGGTGCAATACCATCTTCATTGCCAACCCATCTAAAATCTGGATCCGCCATATTGAAAATCAAGATATTCGGTTGTAATGTACGAATCGTCGTCACAATGCGTTTCCAATCGTATTCATGCCCTTCAGATCCCGCACCATCAAACCACAACACTTTAATATCACCATAATTGGTTAACAACTCAGTAATTTGATTGACAAAATAATCGTCATAGGCTTTCGGGTCTTTGTTGCTGTAAAAATCTGCTGCACCGTCATAAGGTGAATAGTATAGGCCAGGCTTAATATCATACTGTCGGCATTGCTCGACAAATTCTCGAACGACATCTCCTTGTCCATCTTTCCACGGTGACTGTGCTACTGAAAAATCTGTATACTGAGAAGGCCAGTTGGAAAATCCATCGTGATGCTTCGCAGTCAACACCGCGTATTTCATGCCCGCTTGTTGTGCCGTTTTTGCCCATTGGCCACAATCTAAATTAGTTGGATTAAATTCGGTTGGAGACATGGATCTTTCATCAAAATCAACATACCCTTCATAAAAAGTCCGCAATCCAAAATGAATAAACAATCCAAACTCCCAATCTTGAAATTCAAGCTGTCTTGCTGTTGGTTTTAACCGTTGTTCTGTTATCATTGTCATCCTCCAAATAATGCAACATGGTCATAAGCGCTTCCAATTCCTCATAGTTATAAATGTTCAGTCTTTTGAAAGTGGAAATAGATTAATATGATACTAGCTTTATATACCAAATATTTATCAAACATCTCCTCCAATTTCCGATACAGTTCCTCTTGGGGAACCGCTTTCATCGAACGCTAATACTGCCAACTATTTGATGAAAGCCATCTCAAGGCAGTTAAGTTAATTAAACTAATTAACTTAATCGAATGATAATATAACATGGTGATTTTGCTTCGTCAATGGTTATCCGAATTTTTAATTATTAATCCGCAATTGCTTTATGTGCTTCCCAAATAGCTCGATTGACCTCTTCACGTTTTGCCAACAACAATTCACTGTCGCGAGGATAGTCTTTAAAAGTAATTGGGCTTTCTAGTGTCCCTTCAAGTAATTCGATGACACTTTCTCTACCGACTAATTTTTCTAGCAACTGCAATGCTCTTAAATCTTGTAGCACATCATAAAACACTTCTAATCGGATCGATTCAATCGGACCATCTTCTCCAGGATAAACTAGAAAAGAATCTCCTGATGGGAAACCTTTGTCTGCATCTGTATTGTTGAATGGATCGATTTGACTCTTTGACTGTCTTGAATACCAGAAGTTATAGCCCCAATGTAAGAAACCAGCAATATTAAATTTATAGAACTGCATCCCACTTATGCGGTTACGGGCAGATGGAAAACAGAAAAAACGATTGGATACTTCTTTGTATTGTGCACAGCAATAATACGTCCATAATTCGGGTACATCATGTTGTAAAAAATCTTCAAGACAATCGTTGGCAGGAATCGGCTTCTTCACAAGTCCTTGTTCATAAAATTGATAATCTGACAGAGCATCGATGATTGGGTAGTCAGATAAATAACGATGGAGTAAATCACTAGCCTTTTTATAAGCATCCAATGATTCTATACTCGGTTCGTCCGACACATGAAAATACACACGTTCTTCGAGTTGATGTAGTTTAATAAAATCAACTAGACTAGGCAAAAACTGCATCAAAAATTGTCGGTACTGTTCCCCTTGAGCTTCTGTTTCCCAACCAAATATTTTCTTTAATTGACCATCTTCATAGGCTACGATTTTTGGTGCATGCGCTACGCCCCACTGGGTAAACAGATGTGAAAACTCAATGTATTTAATTCCTCTTTCTGTAGCCATTTGGACCCATCGAAGTAACTTATCAAACCCAAAAGAGTAGTCGTCGCCATCTTTCTCTACATCCACCAATTGCACTGTCGGACGTTCTCCACCTATTTCAGTATCTAGTGGTAACGTAAATAATGGCGTTAACAACATATTCATCCCATGATCAGCCGCCGTCGCAACATATTGTTCAATCAGTTGCCAGTGTCTTTCACTGAATACCTCCACATCATATTGCGTTGCTATACAATCACTATGAAACCAATGAGTACAAGTGAGTTGCTGCTCTGGCAGCAATGCTGGGATCACTTCAAGTTCAAACGTTTCTTCTCCTAGTACATCTCCAGATGGTGATTCAAATAGTACGCTAATAGGATGTAACCCAGGCGATACGCCCGCGTTAAGTTTGACTGTCATCCACACCGCGTGCCATTGCTCATGAACGATAGACAATTGATTATTCTCTAATGGCAACAATGGATCTGGAAATAAACCCGGTGTTGTCCTTAATACATGTTCATCATGATCGGCATAAATAGGAAATTGTGAAGGTGCAAGCCCTACAGCCCTACTCGTTATCAAGTCTTGTAAATCACTTTCGATTCGGATGGTCAAATTTTCTACTTGCTTATCGTTTACGCGATAGGCAACTTGAAAAGAATAGGTTTCATTTAATAAAGCCGAAGCTTTGTTGAAAACTGAATCCACAATTTCCTCATCTGCAAATACTTTTGCCAATGAACTTAAACAACGTGTGTCCATTTTCTGATTTACTATCGTCATTATGATCATTTCCCCCTCAGACTATCATCACTTTTTTTGTCCCATAGCGGCTTGTATACATTTGCTAATATCAATTGTTTTAACTTTACATCAGCGTGTCACTCGAAGCACTCGCTGATGTAAAGACTAAAGTTCGAAGACAGTTATTCAGCGACGGAGAAATGAATTGCGTATACCGCCATTTTTTTACCGTCTTCTGATTTCACTAACACTTTAGCGGTTCCAGGCAATGTAACGGCAGGTATGATAGTCGTACTTGCATTGTCTTCTCCTGCGGCTGTAATGACTGGTATTTCTTTAAAACTTTGTAGTTTAACATAGTAGTCATAATTACCATCCCCGCCAACAAAATCAGCGAGAATATTTTTGTCGTCTATTTTAATAGTAGTAACTGCTGGCTCTATCTTCAGTTTAGGCCATTTCGAAAAGATTTTTAACTCTGTTATCGCAATAGCCATTCCAGCTTGTGCGGTCATATCCACTCGGATTGCAGATGTTTTCACCCTATCAAAGCTATGCATATTGGCTTGTCTTATTGCCGTTGTCGCAGGATTGCTTTGTAAATTCGCTACATCTATCCAATGGTCCCCCGATTTATACTGTATCTTATAAGAGGCTGGATAAGATGCATGCTGATCAGCATACCAATGAAGCTCAATATTATCGACATCATAGTCGACTGGTTCATAATCGCCAAAAGTTACCGATACCCAATCATTTGGACGATGTTCAAGTTGCCAATTTGTCCATCGATTATGAGGATGTTCGTCGTAAGATATCAAGTCATCATGAATAGCTTCAATTTTATCATTGGAAGATGCTTCTTTATTCGTAAAGGAGGCATCGACCTTTGGATAATCGTAACCATTTTTCGCCCTGCTAATATTCTGTTCACTACCGATTTCATCGGTCACCCTAATTTGTGCATTTACTGTCATATGCGTCGAGTCAACAAAACCATTTACAGTGAACAAGCCTACTTCTTTAAGTCTTTCCATAGGAACTTCATCCCATTTAACTGCCGATTTACGCTCTGTCTCGTCACTGAAATAGACGGTTACTTCTTGCGGTAATTGTGGCAATTGATTTTGCAGGACAGCTAATGTGATATGCTCCACCGCGATAGCTCGTCTAACCGTCACTTCCGCTATTGTTGTGAGGTCAGTACCTTCAATACGTCCCACGATCGAAAATTGATTTGACTTCCCAACTTGTTCTGCATCAATATCGTCCCATTGTACCTGAACATCTCTAGGCATTCCGACAGTATAATAAGCCTTAATAGTAGTTGGAAGTGAAGGTTGTTGTCCTTCGTCAACCGTCAAAGAAACAAATTCTAAACGCTCAATCGATTTCTTCACTGGATTTTTTCGAATCGTCACTAGCCATTTTGGTGTAGTGAAAAGAGCCCCTTTATGGCTAATTGTTGCTGTTATGTTCACTCGTCCTTCTTCAAGGGCATACAGCTTGTTATTGTCAATTTGAATAATCGGATTGTCAAATTCATAGATTGGTGAATTAGTTAAGACATCGATCCATTCATTGTTTTCTAACCGACCTTGGATAGTGAGCTCTATTATATCGTCCTCGACTATCTCTGCACGATCCGAGACAAGCTCAACAGCTACCAATTTGGATTCTTCACAATCCGCATCAGCAATCATCTGACTATCGCCTTGCGTCGTCACAATATGGACCGTATCTCCTGTAAGCCCTAGTGCAGATGCCTTCAATGTAATCGTGCCTGGTTGTTTACTCGATTGTACGATTGCAAGAGCCTTGCCGTTAAAGGCTTGTCGCTCATTTGCCTTGTATCTTTCAACGCTAGCTGCATCTCCATTGTCGACGCCCGCCAGTTGACCATTGCCTTCTATAGTAAATGACACCAAGTGATTAGCAGTTGGAACAATATGCCCTTCGCCATCTACAATATCAACAGTTATAAAAGATACATCCTTACCATCTGCACGAATGACTTGCTGATCTGTAGTTAATCGCACACCTGCTGGTTCGCCAGCCGTAATGATTTTATCTTCTGCAATGACCTGGCCGTGTTCGTCCTTACCGATTGCGGTTAATACACCTGGCTCAAAAGGTACTGCCCATTCCAGGTACGTAGCCCCTTCTGCTGTTTCTTTATAAGACGATCCCCAAGCAGTGCTCTTCACTACGTAACTTCGCTCACCTATGGATTGCCCATTTAACAATAAGTCAACAGTATGCGCATTGGTATACGCTAGCACTCGCACCGTTTCTCCTACTGTCCAGTTCCAATGAGGTAAAATATGTAACATTGGTTCTTTACTCCATTGGCTTTGATAATAATAATAAATATCCTTTGGAAAACCTGCCGTATCAACCGCGCCAAAATAGGAACTTTTCGCAGGGAACACATTGTAATACGGAGTAGGCTCGCCAATATAGTCAAAGCCTGTCCATATAAATTGTCCCGCGATATGCTTGAGGTCTCTGTCATATTTCCACGCATCCTCAGCTGTTCTACCCCACGCTACATAATCATTATCATAAGAGGATTGTTGCAAATCTGGGTACTGGGTGCTTTGATTAAAAGTATACGGATGTGTATAAACACCTCGCGAACGTGTTGCTGAAGATGTTTCGGCCCCGTAAATCTTCCACTCCGGATGTTGCTCGTGGTAACCTAAATAATTATTTTCACTGTAGTTCAACCCAACAATATCAACCGCATCGAAAATGTCTTTGATATGCTCATTAAGTGGTGTAACATTCACTTTATCTGCTCGCGTTTTGTCTTCCCCAATGGTAGTCGGTCTAGTTGTATCGATTTCTTTAATCCAACGAACTAAATCCTTGGCAATTGTAACGCCACTTTCGCTTGTCGTATCATAAATCTCGTTGCCAATTGACCACATAATAATGGAAGGCTCATTTTTCCCTCTATTGACCATTTCCTTCACATCATGTTCTGCCCAAGTAGAGAAAAACTGACTGTAATCGTACGTTTTCTTCGACTGATTCCAGCTATCGAAAGCTTCTTCCACCACTAACAAGCCTAATGCATTGGCGGCCTCTAGAAGCTCTGGCGAAGCCGGATTATGAGTAACTCGTATCGAATTGACACCCATGTCCTTCATGATTTGTAATTGCCGTTCAACTGCCCGTGCATTCGTAGCGGCTCCAAGTGCCCCCAAATCATGATGCATACAAACACCATGTAATTTCATATACTGGCCATTTAAAGAAAACCCTTCATCCGCATCAAAGTCAAAATACCGGACCCCAAATAGCGTTTCATATGTATCAACAACCTCTTCATTAACAAC
This sequence comes from Sporosarcina sp. YIM B06819, assembly GCF_033485175.1. Classification (NCBI taxonomy): domain Bacteria; kingdom Bacillati; phylum Bacillota; class Bacilli; order Caryophanales; family Caryophanaceae; genus Sporosarcina; species Sporosarcina sp. YIM B06819. The sequence continues at coordinate 129,055 of NZ_JAWLIQ010000008.1, forward strand.
GACCTCGGTCACAAGTTTGTATCTGTAAGGGTTGTCAATCCCCCATAATTGCGGCGCTTCAATAACTGCATATTCTTCAAAATCGATGACCGCTCCCTCTGCTACACTTCTCTTTTCAGACCATACTGTTGAAACAACCATGCTAGCTGCATCATAGATAGTCGACTTCACTTTGATGTCTTGAAGTGCATCCGACTCATTATGAATCGAAGTCTTGATTGTTACATCAGCCCGGCCCAAAGCATAGGTCTGTTTGAGAGCAGGTGTTGTCACAAAAGTACCGTATCTTGCTACATGAATCGGGTCAGTGACAGTTAGATAGACATGTCGATAAATTCCGCTCCCTGAATACCATCGACTGCTTGGTTGCGTATTATTGACCTTGACCACCAGCACATTTTCCCTACCATCTAGGTAGAGTTTATCTGTAATATCATAGGAAAAAGCATTGTACCCAAAAGGATATTTCCCGATCAATTGCCCATTGAGATACGTAGTGCTATCCATGTAAACACCGTCAAAATCAATAGATATTCTTTTCCCTTTCATAGAGGAAGGCAATGTAAACGTTTTCCGATACCAACCAATTCCACCATCTAAGTAGCCTGCTTCATGTGTAGCGGGTGAATTTGGATTAAAATCTAACTCAACGCTCCAATCATGCGGTACATTTACTTGTCGCCATGTATCATCATTAAAAGTAAGCGCCGGAACGTTTGCAATACGTCCATCTACTTCCCGTTGAAAACGCCAACCATCATTAAAATCAACCCGTCTTTCGCCTTTATAAACAAAAGAGCCTTCCTCTTCAAACGAGCGCACACTTGCTCCTTTTACAATAGCCCCCATTGTCATGCCTAAATCCCCCTTCGTAATTTCTATGAAAGTATCAACTATCCTCATAAAACCACACTTAATTAATTTAACTTTCTAAGTACTATAATATCATTATTCATGGAATAATCTAGTGTTATTTGAACTATCACACATTTCCACAATCTCATTGAGAAAAAATTTTGCTGAAGTATGTGAATCTAGTGATAAATATGCTCTTTGTTCCCTGTCACCGCCGCTTCAATTGTCAACACATTCTTTCCCAAAATTCAATTTTCCGGATACAGTGTTTCGGATATTCATCCACAAGAATATTAAAATCGCCCCGATGCTTAGGAATAATTTTCCTCATGGCACCAGGGCGATGTAATCCTTTATTCAATTGCTAGTGTAGCACCAAAATGATAACAGATATCCCCTTCAAACCAAGCTGGGAAATTGGTTCCCCACACATTGTTAAATAGATTAATATAAATCCCATCATTCAATGAAGGCTGCGCATTATCAAATGTCAACAAGGATCTCCTACCAAAAGAAAACAAAGGAGCTTCTTGGCTACGAATCGCTACCCGTCCTTCTGTGCCAGAATACGTAAGTCCTTCTCTTGATAAAGCATGCATGCTGCGATTGCCGTTGACGACGACATTATAAGGAGAAATCGGTTCCCCTAACTTATGCATTTGCCAACGATACGGATTAGCAACCGACAAACTACTTTCCAACCAATACGCTTCTGGCATACGATTCGCTTGTTTATGTTCCCACTGCATGATGCCTTCAATCGTCTTTTTCTCACAATCGAGTAGGTAGCTAAGTCTAATCTTCTTTGGAATTCCATAGTTTTCTTCACAATGCTCTTCAAATTTCAAATCAAAATCAAACTTGACAAGACCATTATCCCGGCTCATATTTGATTGTTCAACATGCGGGTAGATCAGCTCATGTCTGATTTCGGAATGGGCTTCTATTCCTCGCTTCGCGAAATCGCCTAAAGCCCAGCCACTTGTCCACCTCGTCAGTCTACTATATTGACTTAAAAACCGAGTGAAATTTGAGAAATCGAAACGTTCGTACGAAAGCTCACCAAATCGTTTGCCTGCTTCAAGCATTGAAACTTGATTCACTTTCAGTTTTTGAATCCCACCTGTTTCAGAAAAAGCAAGTTCAAAATCCCCGAAGTTATACGTTTTCCCAATCACAATCGCCTCATTCAAAGGCATATCCACTATTGCGCTCGCAGCTTCAGCAAATTTTTCATCCGCCTGTTTCCGATGATCCACTGATAGTGAGTCGAGTGCTCTTTGAATATAATCTCGTTGCTCTTGCCAAGATGCTTCATAAAGCTTATAAGAACGTTTCGCAGCATCATCTGGATTATCAACATCCGTACTAATGCTTGCCATTAAATCGGCAAAATCCATTGTCCCTCGATTTCGATTAAATTCAATCTGATCCTTTTCGCGAGCCTTGTTAAAATCAGCAATGAGATAGTTCCTATAATCCGGTAAAAAGACATTACCGTTTCCGCCCCATGTATGCTCAGCTACTAACAAGAGTTGACCGGAAAATTGGTTGTATTCTTGACTATCTACTTGCATCGTTCCTTCTGCCAACCATTGCTCACGCAAAGCAAGCAACATTTCATATTGTGCTATCTTTAAAGGATCTGAACCGACCCCATGAATCCAAGAATCTGCAATTTCTTCTTCAATCACCGGTAAACTCGCTCGTTTGTCCCATGCTACTTGAGCAAACTCATCTAAACCTGACGCAACAAACTCGACGCCTGGATATTGTTGCTCTAGCTTTTGATACAATTCTTCCACCTCTTGCACATCTTGTGGAGGACCATAATTATCATGGCTATGAGCAAAGTATAGTAAATCATCCCAGCCCTCTCGTTCGAAAGTGGCACCATAGCTTTTCGCATAATGAACAACAATTTCGGAGCCATCCTTCGCGCGCCAAACAAACATTTCCGGTACATTCGGAACAGCCGAACTATCGTTTACCCCAATATGCAAATAGCGCAACCCTGCATTGGCCATTAAAGGAACCATTGCAATCGTATGACCAGGTATATCAGTCATTTTTGCGGCAATCGTTGTTGTCTGAAACTGTTGATCTAACTTTTGCGAAATCGATAGACCATAGTCGAAAAGTCGACGATCCATTAATTCGGTATGAACAGTAACAGGTAAACCGTGCCATTTAATGGTACCCGCTTTAATAGCCGTAACCATGCGTTCCTTATCCACTTCTGCAACATCTGAACTCGTTAAATAATAATCGATGAGCCATGAACCCGTTGTCCAAACAAATTTCCCTTGTAAAGCCTCACCAAGATCTAATGCTCGGGGTATAAATTCATTGACATAGTTCTCTACTACCTTTTCCGCCAAATCCGTAAATCCGATATCTAAATGGGTTTTAAAAACAATATGCATTTTTTTCTTCATAAATTATACCCCTTTTCATGTACAAAAATGACTGCCTCATTACGGATTAACAGCAAATGCTACTAATCCTTCATTCAACTCTTGACACTTTTCCAATAGCTGAAATTCATTTTGCGGTTGATCAGTCAAATACAATTGATAGTCAAACTCATAAAATCCTGACAAATCTACCTTGAAATTAGTTTCCCAGAAATTATTCATTGGCCATGAATAGACAAGCTCGTTATTTTTGTCATGTGTCTTTTCGCTACATAATTGAATTTCATGATGCTCCAAAGTGCCCAAAGTGATTAAAGGTGTATCTTTAATTGCTACTAGCAACGCTTTTTCTTGATTTTTAAAGGCTAAACCATTTTGCAATAAATAGAAGTCCGTATTCGTACCCGGCAACTGGTCTACTCCAGGTTTAAAAACAGTACCCGTTTTTTCAATAAATAGTTCACTTGCTTCACCAAGACTAAAAGGTAACGGGATATATAGATTTTCTGGATCCCATTCATTTTGTTTTTGAATGCGAACCGTCACAGCAATTTTAGGAGCCGTTTTATAAATTTTCAATATTACGGCATACATTTTAGTGCCTTCCAGTTGGAAATCCATCTTAATCGTCGTATAAAGTACGCCATCCGCCTCTTTTTTGATGTCTGTTAACACCGCCGCATGACGTTCTGCTATGCGACCTTTCCGATTGCGTCCCATTTGTCTTCGCACCGAACAAGCATCTGTTGTAATAGGTGTTTTTTCATAGACCCCCGCAAAAGGCGCATATAGTGCATCCGGATGAATAAGCTCTTTTCCACTATGCTTATCCTTCAAGGATTCGATACCCGTTTTATGATTAAAAGTGATACGATAATCAGTCGTTTCGACTACATGCGTATTAGCGATTCCCGCATAACCAGGATAAGGGGCTAAATCAGCAATTCTTTCTGTTCCGATATGTGCATGGTTCGGTGCTGCATTCGTTTCAATTGGTTGCACTCTTCGAACTTTCACCAAACGTTCTTCCCGAGGAGCTAAAGAAATAGCAAATTCGATATCCTTTCCTCCTGGCACATCATTCACCTGCGAGGCTAATACTTCATTCGATTGACAATCGACTACTTCAACAAAGCCATCTAATTTGAATCCAAAACCTTCACCATCTACAGTTTCCCAATATTTAATATGAACTTTCGTATAATCCGTTACGGGATGCCTGTGAGGATTGATCACTTTAAATACTTTTTCACGATCCGTTTGAAGCGAAACCTCACCTAGATTGCTCAATATCTCGTCCAAATTTTTGGAGATTAACTGATTGGCGTTTACTGCATAAGCACCTTTCCGATAATCTAAGTCATTCACTAACGTATTCCACGGCTCTCCCACAGAAGACGAATATCCCCACGTATGCTCTGCATACATCATAAGCTGATACTCCGCCTCTTGTAAAAACCTCGGATTGCCTAATTGATTGTTTGGATCTAATTTGTTTGATAAATTATATTTTCGTTGTGCATCCCGATAAATTTTAGTCGGAGCAGGCGTAGAGCCAACACCGTCCGCCCACCAGTCTGGCCAATCTCCTGCATAAGTAGGAATGTCAACCGTTTGATTTCGTAACACTTCAAAAAAGTGATTCAAAGTAACGAGTTCAACTTCAACTTGCCCATCATGCTTGGCATTCCACTGATGAATTACTTCCATCAATCGACCATTCGGTGGGGAATTGTCTGTCACAACACCAGAAATCATCGCCGGAGCAAAATCATACGGATAGCCCTCTTGCTCTAAATTATCGAAGTAACCGAAAATTCTTTTTTCCCTTTCTTCAAACTGTTCAGGCGTCGGAACCATCATAAAGTCATTTCCAATCTGGTAGTGATCCCCATTCCATACTAATACCTTATTACTTTGAGGTGTTTCCCACCAAAATGGCATTTGTTTTTTATATAAAGGAAACATACCGTGATGTGTATGTAAACAAGAAAACAAATTCACAATATTGTTTTTATGCATCGTCTCTGCGTAGCCCCAGGCAAAACCATTTATATCCGCAGTCATAGCCGAATTCAACGACAGTTGTTTGCTATCCGCATACTTTCTACATTTTTGCAGCATGTTATCTAAAACCCTATTATCTACTAATTCCGTCATATTTAAATAACTCAACGAAATATCAATTAAACCTGCTTTCACGTACTTCTCAAATTTCTTTTGATACACCTCATCACTATTCGCTAAAAATTGTTCAACTTGCCAAAAGTTTTCGCACGTCCACTTATAGCCCCGCCATTCCTTCTTGGTTCCATCTTCAATCGAATCCAATATATCAATCACTCGCTTGATAAAATCAACGTGATAGCGTTCAATTTTCTCCTGTCGATCCGTATAACCAATGTCCGTATGGGAATGATGAATTAAATATAACTTCCATTTTTTCTTCATAATACTTCCTCCATTCATGTATGTGTTTTCATGTAATCATTAGTCCTTTAAATGTACTGAGTGTGCCATTCTTACTTACCCTAATCTCCGGCATAAATTGCTCTGAAGTACTCTCCATTAATGCCGTCAAAATACCTGCCTTCATCCATTCCATGCTTTTACTAATCTGTCCTCCAAAAACGACACAATTCGGTTGGAATTGCTTAACATAGCCCTGCAAAGCCGAACCCACCATATATCCAAATTCATGGAAAACCTGTTGTGCTGGTTCATGACCTGCCGATGCTAATTGAGCTAGCAGTAAACCATCCATTCCTGGGAGCCCCATTTCGTCTGCTAGTGCTTGAAGGCCTCGTGCAGATAAATAATCATCGATTGTTCTTTCTAAAAAGGGATCCCCGTAAATCATCCCGCTGTCGTTTAAGCCATATTGTCCCTTCACAATCTGACCTTTTTCAATAAAGGTCGAACCACAACCTGTCCCAATTGTTAAGAAAATTGCTTTCATTGCTTGTTGAGCGGCTCCGTAACAATACTCCCCTATCGAAAAAGCAATGGCATCATTTTGAAAATGAACAGGTGTCGTCACGGGAAAATGATGTTCTTCCAACCATCCACTAATTTGTTGCCGGAGATCCACTTGATAAATCGCATCATATTTACGTAAGCCTTGCATCAAGCAAATACCTTTTGCATAATCAAACGGACCTGGAAAAGCAATTCCAACACCCAATAATTGTGCTTTTTCAACACGTATAAGTTGTAGGAATTCCCCGAAAATTTCGCTGAAATTTTTTAAGATGCTGATCTGGTCTTCATCCGAGCGTGCAGGATAACTTTTATTTCCTGGAAAATAAACTTCCTTTTGCTGATTCAAGAGATTTACTTTAATTTCAGTTCCACCAACATCTAGGCATAGATAATACTGTTTTGACAAATGTACTACCTCCTTCACGGTCGAACGAATGCTTTAATGGTCATCAGCTCTTTCCCAACACTTGGACCATGCGGCTTAATTTTGTACTGTTTTACTGATTCAGGAATAATAAAGGTTTCCCCATAATGCACAACAAAAGGTTCAAAACCGCCATCCATACTTTCGACAACAGCCTCATCTCCCTCAACCAAGTTCAACACATTGACACTACCATGTGTGTCGTGCATCACCTCGCCAGAAAAAGTATGTCTCCTCGTTTCAATAAATTCAGTTTTATGTAAACCGGTTCGTTCTTCCTTCCACACTTCATTCGTGGTCAATACTTCAAACGGATTTACTAGTTCTTGTTCCACCCAATCTTCATCGCGAGAAATCACAATATTTGCTTCTCCGTGATCTAAGTGAACAGGCCTTGGAACCCCGTCTAATCCTACTCGCTCCCAATCCCACAGCTTGAAAGTAAAGCGATTCGGAGTGGCACTAATTTCAAGTACAAGCGCATTAGCCCCCGAACTATGAATCGTCCCCGCTGGTATTGAGTAATGATCATGTTTTTTTACTGTCCGTTGATAAATATAGTCTTCATCAGGAAAGCGACCTTCCCCAGCTTCCGCCTGTCTTAACTGCTGCATTAACGCTTCTTTTTCTACTCCATTTTTAACGCCTAAATAAATGGTAGACTCTTTCTTCGCCTCGAAAATGTAGTAGCTCTCATCCTGCGTATAATGGGCTCCGAAAACATCTTGCACATAGTGTGTGAGAGGATGTACTTGTAAGCTAAGGTTTTGACCGCCCATCGTATCTAGAAAATTAAAGCGAATCGGGAACTGATCACCAAAACGTCCATAGACACGCTCACCTAATACAGGTATCGGATGGCAAAAGACTACATTACTAGCTGGAATCTCTATCCGTACATCTCCAAATTTCAAATACAAACTATTTTCTTCAGGAACTCCATCAAAGCTCCAGGCTAAATTCACTTTTTCTTGACCGACTCCAAAATTTTCCTGCATCCAATGCCCACCCCAAACACCCGGATCGAAAAAAGGCACTAAACGGAACGGTCTATTAGCTATCTGACGTAGAGCTTGATGATAGCTTTGCGCATCAATCATTTTAGGTTGATTTTTTTCATGCGTATCTAAGAAAAAACAAACCTTATGAAATAATTGCTTTTTTAATTTATCTGCCACACGCCAATCAAAGAAATAGCCACGCTTCACCATTCTTAAATGATCTTCTCCAAAATTATCAGCTTGCCAATTACTAAACTCGCCAGAAAGATACCGTTTTTGAATCTCCCATCTTGCTAAATCAGCATAGAGTAAAAGATCAGATTCAAACAGCAACGACGCGCCTACTCCATAGATGATGACTACCTCATCATTGGCAATTCTTGCTTCAATTTCAGCTCTCAATATATCCTGCTTTGCGCAGTCGATAAAATCCGAAAAATGATGGTTGCTCATGACACCAAAAATACGATCATCAGTGACATTCATTTGAACCATCTCAGCAATCTTGTCAGGTCCATAAAATTGTTGGCTAGCTTCAATCACCTGATTTGAAGCCAGTGGTGAAATGAGCTGCTCTAAAAGCTCCGCCTCGTCTACAGTCGGATAACATTCTATTGTTATGACATTAGCATGTAAACGTATCATCTCCAGCTTTATTTTTTGTACAATTTCCTCATAATTATCATAAGCTGGGCGTGCTTCTTTAATTTCTATTTCCGGAAAGGGATTATACATCATAAACCTCCTTCAAATACTTCGCATAAAGTTCATGTCACATGACTTTATGCTATACATTGTAGCATGTGGGGAAGTCTTTCATTGTCTTTTTTAAACCCTTACTAGACCTTGTTTTGGATGCCTTTGTCTTGTTTTTCATTTAAGTTAAGTCTAAATAATAGCGATATTTATTGCCTATATAAAAGCATTCCGTGTATTCATAAAACCCTTGGCTGACCTGCGAGGTAAAACGTACTCTTTTTAATACAGGATCCACTTCTTTAATCTTCAATCTTTTTTGTATGTCACGATTGGGTGCAATAGCTTCAATGTATTCCCTTTTTTGATTCACACTAATGCCTTTTGTGTTTAGATAATCATAGAAGGATGCATAATAATCCTTTGCCTCTAAAGAATAGTCCCGATTATTCACAATATAAGTAATGAAATAAGCAAATACGGATTCTTCATCTCCTCGGATTCGCTTTAAGATTAGAATTTCATCGCCTACTTGACAGTTTAAAAACTTCGAGAGTTTTTTATCAGCGTGAGACACTTCTACTTCAATATGAACTGTTTTTGCGTGTTTACCGCGTTCCTGTAATTCTCGGGTAAACCCTTTGACAATCGTAAAATGGTTTTCTTCTTCTTGAAATGATTTTTTCACAAAAGTCCCTTTTGCTCGTTCACGAATCAACAAATTTTCTTTCATTAATTCATCAATGGCCTTCCGAACTGTAATTCGACTTACATGATAAATATCACATAACTCCATTTCAGTAGGGATTCGTTCACCTTCTTGCCATTTTTCGGTTTGAATATTCAAGCGCATATCGTCAGCAATTTGAGCATATAGCGGATATGCATTCTGATTGTTTACTTTCATCTTTTGCACCCTACTTTCTTGTTTTCTCTTCCATCATTTTCTCTTTAGTTTCTTTCGCTATAAATTTATCATTACTGTCATCTTTAATCCATAACACAAAAACTCTATAGCAGTCTTTAAAAAAATCGAATGCGAAGTAGTAAGAGCTACTTTGCATTCGACCTATTGGTAGTACTATTTATTCTTTACGCCCACCACATATCCGTAGGCTGATCGTTAATTAAGACTGACTTTAAATTAGTGACTGCACGTGCAAATCCTTCATCTATGGACATCAATGGATCTTCATGTTCAATACTGACCACATAATCATAGCCATATGTGCGCAATGCACTCATAATATCAGACCATTCTTGAATGCTATGCCCGCACCCAACAGAACGGAATGTCCATGAACGTGTTTGCACATCTCCATACGGCTGCATGTCTGTTAAGCCATACATATTAACATTTTCTTGATCAATATACGTATCTTTTGCATGGAAATGATGGATGGCATTTTCTTTCCCTAAGATTTTGATTGCCGCAACCGGATCAATTCCTTGCCACCATAGATGACTAGGATCTAAGTTCGCACCAATAGCCGGCGATGTCAGTTCTCTTAGTTTCAGCATCGTATGGGGTGTATGTACTAAAAACCCACCATGCAATTCTAAACCAATCTTGACATTGTTTTCTTCGGCAAGCTGACCAATTTCTTTCCAATAAGGCACTAATTTTTGTTCCCATTGCCAAGTTAAGATATCACTATATTCTGTTGGCCATGGCGTGACAGGCCAATTTGGATATTTTGCATCTTCATGATCACCAGGCGTTCCTGAAAATGCGTTGACCACAGGTACATCTAACAGATTTGCAAGCTGAATTGTTTTTCTTAATGTTTCATCAGAAGCCTTTGCAAATTCAACTTCTGGTGAAATCGGATTACCATGACAACTAAACGCACTAATCGTTAAACCACGTGACTGTACATGCCCCATAAATTCTTTCCTTTTATCCTCACTTGCCAATAGCTCATCCAAATTACAGTGAGCATTGCCCGGATAGCCCCCTGTGCCAATTTCGACTGCTTGCAATCCAGCAGCTTGCACATGATCTAGCATTTCTTCAAATGTTTTATCGGAAAATAGTACAGTAAATACACCTAGCTTCATAATTATTTTCCCTCCAATTTTTAATATTCTTTATCAATAGTATTGAAATCGATTACATTAATTTTAATTGCAAAACTGTTAATTGTCAACATTCCTAGCACTTGAAAGACATTTATTTCCGAAAATACCAGGCTACTGTCTCCATTTATCGAGAGTGAAGCAGCCTGTTTTCTCTTGACATTTTTTTCAATGCACTTTATCCGTCGATTACAAACGTTTTATCATAATTCTGGAATATGAATTTCGACTTCTTTTCCTTGTTCCGCCGATCGTAGTATCCCATCAAGAATTGCTTGGTTATAGAGAATTTCCTCACCTGGAATAGGAGCAGGCTTCCCTTCCTTTATAGCGATGACAAAGTCACGTACCTTGGCATCGAAAATATTAATCTCATGTGCTTCTACTGGGATCTCAGTTTCTATATGTTGACCATCCTCATCCTGATACATATGAATGGAACCAATACCTCCATCCCACGCACCACTCCATGGACCACTACCCGCTGACGTTAACTTCAATCCAGCATCTTTTCCTAGGAAAATCGTAGGTCCAAGTGTATCCATATGCATTGCCCAAGATATTTTGAAATTAAGAATCGCGCCACCTTCCAAACGAATCATCGCAACACCAAAATCCTCAACTTCAAATTTATCGGCTTGAGGATGGTACTTTGGATTTGTTCCAAAATGATTCGATGTATAAGCAGAAACTGTTAATGGCCTCGGATGACCTAATGCATTCAGCGCTAAATCAAGAGAGTACGTTCCGATATCTACCATTGCTCCAGCACCCGCCAATGCTTTACTGACAAACGTGCCATTCGGCATACCGCGTCGACGACCTCCACCAACTTCTACGTAGTAAACATCTCCAAGTTGACCCGATTTAACAATCTCTGTTACTTTTTGCATATTGGGATCATAGCGAGGTTGGAAACCTACAGACAACATTTTGCCAGTCTTTTTAGCAACCTGAACCATTTCAATTCCTTGATCCAGCGTAACCGCCAAAGGTTTTTCAACTAACACATTTTTTCCAGCATTTAATGCATCAATGCTCGTAATATGATGAGCAAAATTCGGCGTACAAATACTGACACCGTCTATCTCTAATTCAAGCATCTGCTCATGATTCTCAAATGCTTGCGCTCCCTCAATTCCTAACTTATCAATGAATCCCTGTGCTTTTCCAGGTACAACATCTGCTACCGCTACAATCTGTACATCATCCATTGCTAGGTAAGCCCTTGCATGGCTCTCCGCAATGCCCCCACTACCAATAATGCCGATTTTAATTACTCTAGTCATACATTATTCCTCCAATAAATAGCTAAATTCTTATCCTATTATCCAGATAAGATCATCGAATTTAGTTTACTTGACCTCTATTTTAATGTCCAGCAAAAATATAATCAATCTTCTAATTTTTTCTTTTATATAGAAACCTCATTAGCAAACAATACTATCCATCGCTAATTTATGTTATAATTTTCTTGATGTAATGGAATGTAAACGTTTACCGAATTGCAAAAACTACATTATGAGGTGATTCTATTTTATGACGACCATTCAAGAAGTGGCTAAACAAGCAGGTGTGTCTGTTGCTACCGTGTCAAGGGTTATTAATACCCCTGGAATTGTGACAGAAAAAACTAGACATAAAGTTGAACAAGTTATTCAACAGTTAAATTATGAGCCAAGCGTACTTGGGCGTAATTTACGAACATCTGAAAGCAGATTACTGCTTGCACTTATCCCAAGTATTTCTAACCCTTTCTACACCGAAATTATTAATGGCATTGAAAACGTTGCTATTGAACAAGGCTATAATATTCTTCTTTGTGCAACGGACTCAAATCCCAATCGAGAAGATATTTACTTTAATCTACTAAAAAGTAAATTAGCAGATGGCATCATTTCAATGGATCCCACTGTGAATAAAACTAAATTACTTGAGCTGGCGAGTAGATATCCAGTTGTCCAATGTAGTGAATATGACGAGGATGGGAGCATCTCCTATGTAACCATTAATAATGAATTAGCCGCTTATCATGCGGTTCGACATTTAATAAAAATCGGGCATAAAAAAATTGCACTCATCAATTCACACAATAAATATTTATATGCACGTGAACGTCGCCGTGGATTTGAGAAAGCATTTAAAGAATTCGATTTACCCATTAATCCTGATTGGATATACAATACAGATAGCCTGGGGTTTGAACAAGGACAACGAGCCATGCGCCATCTGTTAACTGTCTCTGAAAGACCTACTGCTGTCTTTGCCGTATCTGACATACTAGCAATCGGTGCACTAAAAGAAATTAATAATAATAAATTGCATGTCCCTAATGATATCGCTCTCATCGGGTTCGATAAAATCAGTTTTTCAAATATGACCCACCCCACTTTAACGACGATTTCACAGCCAGGGTATACAATGGGATCAACAGCAGCAACTATGCTCATTAATAAAATTAAAGGGAAAGACGTGCAAAGTGTTGTCTTGGATCACGAATTGATTATTAGAGAATCTACATGACATAAAAAGGTTGTAGAAGTATTATTATACTTGCACAACCTTTTTGTTTTTCTAAAAGTCGTCATCCAAAAATCAAATTGAATCCGCTTTGCCTATAGAGCTATGCTAATTAGGCTTGTTTCATAATGCGCTTTAACTCTTTTGCATTTTGTGCAGCACTTTCTACTGGATCACCTGTGAAGTCTTCTTGTTCAACTACAAACCAATCCACATGATGCGTTCTACCTGCTGTAATCAATTGAGCAATATCCAACGTACCAGTGCCTAGTTCAGTCGATACTGGCTTTTCATCGACACGCTTTAGATCTTTAATGTGTAAAGATACACAACGATCCGCATAGTTCTTAATAATAGTTGCTGGGTCCAGTCCTGCATACGCGGCCCAAAAACAATCTAACTCCATTTTTACATGCTTGGGATCTGTGTTGTCAAATAATAATTCAAAACCAGATTTCCCGTCAAACTGCTCAAATTCAAATGCATGATTATGATAGCCAAATGAAAAACCTGCTGCGGCTACTGTCTCCCCAACTTGACTAAATAATTCAGCTGTTCGTTTGTAATCATCTGCTGTTGTACGCATATTTTCTGGTAGATATGGACAAATAAGCAGTCGATTCCCGATTGTATCATGGTAGTCTAATAAGCCATCCAAGTCATTTTGTAATTCTTCAATTTGAACGTGTGCACCCGCCGCTTGTATACCGACCGTATCCATTTTTTCTTTAACCTCTGTTGCAGAATGGCCAAAGAAACCAGCAAATTGAACACCTTCATACCCAAAATGAGCGACTTTCTCCAATACGCCAAGTAAATTCTGTTCAGCTGCTTCTTTAATAGAATACAATTGTAATCCTAAATTCCCCATGTCTTTTCCTCCTCGTAGTTTCCCTATTGATTGGCTGAAAAATAGCGCAAAAAAAGAAGAGAGAGATGACTAGCAAAGTAATTATAAACTTAGTTTATAAGTCATTTTGCTAGTCATACTCTCTCATTTTTCATAACTTCTTCCGTCCATCGTACAAAAGAGTTTGAAACAAAACTTATAGCTCGATTCGACGACCTTCATCGTGTGATTGCAATGCGGCTTCATTAATAAGTGTTAAATTAATAACATCTTCTTTTGTAATCGTTGGTGTTGCACCTGTTTGAATTGCATTTACCCATTGTTCCATAGGGGTTGGCAATCCAGGTAGGATTTCTGTCAACTCACCCGATTTAACTTTTGCACTATTGACGCGGACTTTGTCATCGCTGATAAACAATGATCCTTCTGTTCCGTATACTTCCAACTGGAATGGACTTCCATTACATACGAAACTTGTTTCAATAATACCAAGTGCTCCCGATGAATAATCGACTAATAATGCAGAGTTATCATCTACAGTTGTACTGATTTCTTTTTGGAGGCGTGCATAAACGCCAACTGCTTTTCCAGCTAAACGATTCGTCAAGTAGATTGGATGTGCACCAAGGTCCATCATTGCACCTCCACCAGCTTGTTCCTTATCATAGAAACGTGCTGGCAACCAACCATTCGTTTGCCCTTCTGCTGGAACACCACCAGCGTGAGCAAAACGACAACGAACCATTGTTACTTTACCAACCCAGCCATCATTGATGGATTTTTCAGCATACAAGAAGTTATTATCTGTTAGTCTTGGTAATGATACCATTAACTGAACACCAGCTTCTTCAACAGCTGCATAAATCTCTTCGCAATCCCTCACTGTAAATGCCAACACTTTTTCAGTGAAAATATGTTTTTTATGTTGTGCTGCAGCAATGATTACTTCTTTGTGCATATTTGTGGGAGTGCTGACAACAACTGCATCGATGTTCGGATTCGCCAAAACAGCTTGCAAATCTTGTTCAAATGGAACGTTTAGCTCTTTCGCCCAGTTTTCTCCACGTTTAGCATCTTCATCCCACACCATTTCGATAGATAGGTTATCATTGGCTAGAATATTACCCGCATAATCATCCGCATGGACATGCCATCTACTTAATACAGCTACTTTAATCATTTGTATCACTCACTTTCATTTTTTGTTCAGCTAAGTTTTTCACATAATTTCTTTTGTATCACACAATCTTTCAAACCGAAAGTGATTAGTCAAAATAAACAGCTTTACCTGTTTTAGCAGATTCATAGATTGCCTCTAAAATTTGTGTCACTACAAATGCTTCTTCCGGTTTAACAGTTGGCTCAGTGTCATTCAGGATACATTCAATCCACAAACGTGCTTCAAGGTCTGCATCACTTTCTGATCTTCCATCATAAAATGCAACTCCGCTAGCACCTAATTCTACATTTGTTGTATACAATTTTCCAAGGTCCTCACCATTAATGCGTAAGCCGCCTTTCATGTCTGCTCCGCCTTCTGTTCCACTTAGTGAACATTTTGCTTCGTCAACATCTAGCGTATTTAACGCCCAGCTTGCTTCTAATGTAATCGTTGCACCATTTTCCATCGTTATAAAACCAAATGCAGAATCTTCAACTGTGAATTTCTCCGGATCCCAAGGTCCCCATGCATTTGCTGCATTTTCTTTTTTACCGAGTTTATGGTGAACAGAACCCATAACCGCTTTTGGTTTGTAGTTGTTCATCATCCATAGAGTTAAGTCAAGTGCATGCGTACCGATATCGATAAGCGGGCCTCCACCTTGCTTCTCTTCGTCTAAAAAGACACCCCAAGTTGGAACAGCACGTCTGCGAACTGCATGTGCTTTCGCAAAGTAAATTTCTCCTAAATCACCACGACTTGTGATTTTATGTAAATGCTGACTTTCGGATTTATAGCGGTTATTATAGCCGATTGTTAATTTTTTACCTGTACGTTTTGCGACTTCAACCATTTCAGCTGCTTCTGCAGCTGTTTTAGCCATTGGCTTTTCACATAGAACATGCTTGCCTGCTTCCATTGACGCAATTGAAATTTCAGCATGAGAGATGTTCGGTGTTAACACATGAATAACATCAATTGATGTGTCTTTGAGTAATTCCTTATAATCCTCATACACTTTTGCATCAGCTATTCCATACTGTTTAGCCGCGCTTTCAGCTTTTTCTATTTCAATATCACAAAATGCAACAAGCTCAACCGTTTTTGTTAGTTTGCTTAGACTTGGAAGGTGTTTACCTTGTGCAATTCCCCCACAGCCAATAATACCAATTTTTAGTTTTTTCGTCATTTTTATTTCCCCCTTATAAATGTTTAGTTATTTATTATTAAATTCTATTGGGTTCTACCTAGTACTCACACTGCCTCATTCATTCGAATTTGTTTTTTGATCCCTCCTTTAAAGTTATACTATTGATAACTCTGCTTCCATACAACATGCATGGGATGTATGGGCTTTCATAACAATCCAAAAAGTATCACTTTGTAATCCGCATCTAAAATGATATCGATTACAATTGCAAACAAAAAACAAAAATCGAATTATTAACTTTCTGACTATCTTTTTTAATTTTTGCACGAAGCGAATCAATTGTCAACCAAAATAAAGAAATAAAATACACCTGATGGATACCCTAGATTTGAATTTCAGCTATATAGATCAAGGATTTCGCTGTATACAACAGTTTTTCGGTTTCATCTTACCTTCTATTCAATATAAATCCCAATACCTATGATTTATACTTCATTCAATGTAATCCATCCTCAAGAAAGCCGACTTACTCTTTAAGATGCCGAATAGAAGGTGTTATCGTTTACACGTTGCTGCCGATATTCTCTAGACCAAAAAACGAGTAAACAAATTAGGAGAATACCCGTGGCCCAATATAGCCAACGAAGCCCTATAAAATTAATCACCAAATAACTGATTAACGGTCCTAGTGCTGAGCCAAGATCGAGAACTAGCGTGTAATAGGTCATTGTTTTAACGGATGAAAAATCACTTGATAAATCCACTGCAAGCGAATCACTCGTTGTGATTAATAAAGTAGAGACAATTTGAAATATAAAAATCACCAGAACGAAAACAATAAATGGAATTTTAAGTGGAATAATCAGCAAACAAATAATACCAACTAGCAACGCAAATCGTAACAGGGGTATTCTGCCGAACCTTTGATCCGACAACTTGCCAAAGAATGGTGCTAGGAAAGGATCCATCCCCATTCGAATCGATTGTAACACCCCCGCAACAGCAACAACACTAATTGTATATGTCAAAAAAGTAATATTGTCCCCAAATTGATATTCAACAACTTTACTTACTGTCGAAGAAAATATTCCGTATACAACAAAAGCTACGAGTAAACCGTTTAATAGTACTGCGACAAGTTTTTTTCGATTAACACCAATCGTCGAATGTTGCTCTTGTTGCCCCTGTTTATTCATTTCGGACCCACTAATCGTATTAGGTACATATCGAATGACAAAAGGGATGCTGCAAACTCCCAAAATCGCAAAAACGGTCGTGATTGTTTGAATACCCACTATTTCCGTAAAGAGACCACCGATTAACATACCAAATAATGCACCTAAACCCCAAAGACCATTATATAAGCCCATAAAATGCCCTCTTGTTTTTCGGTCACTGCATGCAATCACAGTTAAGTAACCACCTAAACGAAGAAATGACCAGGCAATCCCCCATAAAATTCGCGCAGCAAGTAGTAACCAAAAACCTTTGAGGACACCGTAGGAATAGGTTGAAATAACCGCTATCACTACTGCAATCAATAAACCTGTTCTTTTATTAATATTTTGATAACACCAACCTACTAAAGAATTAATGGGTAGGCGGATAATTCGATTCGCCGAAAGTAGCGCACCAATTTGCCATAATGACGTCAGCCCAAAAAACTTCCAATAAATCGGCATAACAATAAACAACATTTCGTTGCCCAATAAACTTACCGCAGTAATCAAAGCAATAATCACAATAGGCTTTTTATCTGCCACTCCATTTTCCATACGATTATTCGTACTTCCTTTCAAAGCCTATTTAAAGCATGGTAATAGGCTTTTGAATTGAATAACTATTTTCTGTGTAAACGGGGGCTGACCGAAGCCATCCCCTCCCTAACACCCTAGAAGAATCAATAAGATAGCTATAGTTTGTTAGTTTACTTTATGCGTATGGCTATAACGAGAGGTGACTTCCCCATTATCTTGGCGAATCCAAGATTCAAAACGGTGCTCGCCTTCGAACAACTTAATCACCCTAGCGCCGCGTTCCAATGCCCCATACACATTGTAACCAGCACTGCGACCATAACATAACGATATCCCGTGGAGCTCTCCACAATAATCATTATCATGATCATGCCCTACAAAAGTACCCATGACGTTTTCGGCTTCAAGAATGGCAGCAAATAATCCGCTATTGACTTGCGGACTACAAACCTGCTCCAATTTATGCCCGGAAACTTTTCCAACTTCCAGGACTTCTTTATATTCTGGTAACGGGATATGGAAAAAGGCTAATGCTGGAAGCTGCTTTGTCGATGCATCGGCATACTTCCGGGATTCAGCAGTAAACCAACTTACTTGATCTGAATGAATCCACCCGTAATTCCCAATATTTTTCGGGGCATAAGCTCCAGAGTCTAAAAAATATAATACGGCTCCTTCTTCTTCATTTGCTGATTGAACAGTGAGCGTGTAGTTGCCTACCCCATGTATATTTTCTGGACCTCGTTCAGCGATGGAAAGTTCATAGCCTTTTTGAATTTCGAACAATTCTTCTCGTGTAATATTGGCTTCAGAATCATGATTGCCGTAAACAATAGCAAATGGGATACCCCATTGAGAAACATAATCTAATACCCTACGATACGACTGATCCGAACCCTCCGCTTCACTCCAAATAAGATCTCCCGTAATGACAATCAAATCAGGCATTTCATGTTGAATAATTTCAGTGATTCCTTTAAATGTCCGAACATCCGCCGGATTCCCGTCATTAGCTCCTATATGCAAGTCTGTTAATTGAACAATTTTAAATGAACCATCTTGTCGAAACGCTAATTTTGATGTCATCGTCTTATCTCCTTTGTGGCTAATCTGATAATTGATTTACATGACAATGTATTACTTAAATAGCAATAAAGTATTCTATAAATTTCACTCCGGTATTTAATTGTTCAACCTATAGAATTGGATACAATCATTTTGATGGGACTAGCAATTATAATGATGATATCGATTACACTATTTTTGCAACGGCACATAAATCAATAACTTATTTTCCCATTCATTCTTACACGAATTATTTGAATAGTCAACCCGTTTAACAAGTGTATTGATTAACTAAAAATAACTTAATTTACTACTAGGCACTTCGTGTACAGTTGCTTCTGGATCGCTTTTGGTTGAACGACTTCTATACAACAACCGTGCTATTTTTATGCATAGGGATGCGACTGCGCCGCATCCCTATGCATTTCTTTCGGTAATCGTATGGTGGTCGTTCACCCGCCGCTCTCCAAAAACGCAGATACTCGAAGTGCTAATGCTTTTTGGGAAAAGGGAATAGAGGGTTTCTGAACTAGAGAGGGCCGCCAAAGATACAATTTTGGCGGCTGAATCTTTTACCATGGTCTTTTCTATTTTTATTTTGAGAAGTGTCACTTTTTTTAAGCTTGCAAAAAGTAAAGTAGGAATACCTTGTACATAGTACAAAAGTGCCCGAAATTGCATCTTCGGGCACTTACAATCTTTATAAAAAGTCCTCTATTCTTTTCTTTCCAAGTAGCTGCATTTTTCACTTAAGCATTGTAGGTACGCGACAGACAACTATTCATAACAAGATGACCGAAAAAAGTATGGCTAGAAATGACGAAGTCGTTTCTAGCCATGCTTGCTCCTCGTTAATTATGTCTTGAATATTTCGCCGAAAGCGAACCGGAAATGATTTAGTGAAAAAGGTGGTTTTCAAGCTTTCCTTTACTATGAACTATACAAGTAAATGGTTAATCAACAAACATGCCCGTTTAACAACTAAGGACAACTTTAAAAATCTTTCTACCAACATTCCTGTTGACTACTGCACCTATGGTAGACAAATTTTACTACAAGTTCTAAATCGATTGCCTCTTTGCCTATTAAAAGTATAACAACTAGTATACTTAAAATATATCCACTAATCTGAATAATTCACACTTTCTTCATCTTGCGGATGCTATACTGCTTTTAGCATAAGGAGGCGTTCTAGATATGACTGTTCAGAAAGTTCGTTGGGGCATTATGAGTACAGCAAGTATCGCAAAGCGTTCTGTGATTCCTGGGATCCAGGAATCGAAACGCAATATCGTAGAGGCTGTGGCTAGTCGTTCATTGACGACTGCCCAAGCATTCGCACAGGATCTCGGGATTCCGAAAGCCTATGGAAATTATGAAGAATTACTGGCTGATCCTGAAATTGATGCCGTTTACATCCCACTTCCAAATTATTTGCATAAGGAATGGACACTGAAAGCTGCCGCGGCGGGCAAACATATTTTATGCGAGAAGCCCATCGCATTAGATGCAATAGAAGCTGCTGAAATGGCTGAAGCTTGCCAACAAGCTGGAGTCATTTTGGCGGAAGCTTTTATGTATCGCCATCAAAAAAGATATACAGCCATTAAAGAGAGGATTGCAAATGGCGACATTGGAGATGTGCGTGCTATACGCGGAGTGTTCACATTTAACGGTGCTGGCAATGCTGGCAATATCCGCTTCACTAAAGAATGGGGCGGCGGATCTATTTATGATGTAGGCTGTTATCCAATTAGTGCTGCTAGATTCTTACTAGATGAAGAGCCTTCAGCAGTAACCGCCCATGCCCTATTCTCCCCGATTCACGGGGATGTCGATATGATGGCTTCCGGAATGATGGAGTTTTCCAATGGCGTGGCGCTGACATTTGATTGTGGGATGTGGGCTGAATTCCGTAATGAGCTCGAAGTTGTCGGAACAGCGGGTAGAATTGTAATGAAAAATGCCTTTATTGGCGATCAATCATATGAAGTCATCAAAGGTGGGCAAACAGAAATCATTGCTGATGATAATCAAAATTCCTATGCACTCCAAGCAGACAGCTTTGCCGACAGCGTACTAGATGGCAAACCTGCTCTTTTCTCAATGGAAGATATTGTGAACAACATGAAAGCTGTAAAAGCCACACTTGAGTCAGCCGAAAGGCATGAACGAATTCTTTTATAACTGGAGGATAGACATGCGAAGCATTCATATTGATAATGTGGAACAAGCCATAACAGGACTTGTGATGGGAACGGATTACTTTACACCAGACATCATGGACAACGTGACAGAAGTATTAGAGGATTATATTAAAATCGGCGGCAACATTCTAGATACAGCTTTTGTTTATGCAGGCGGGAAAAGCGAACAAGCCATTGGTATTTGGATGGAAGAAAACAAACGCCGTGATGATGTATTATTGCTGACAAAAGGAGGCCATCCCAATGAACATGGTCCCCAAATCAACAAAACAGCCATTGATGAAGAACTGAAAATCAGTTTGGACAGGCTGCGAACAGATTCTGTTGAGCTGTATGCCCTTCATCGTGATGACCCTACTGTACCTGTAGGCGAAATACTGGAAATATTAAATGAGCATGTAGAAGCTGGTAAAATAGGTGCTTTCGGAGGCTCTAACTGGTCCATTGAGCGACTTCAAGAAGCCAATGACTATGCAAAGAAGCATGGATTAGTCGGTTTTTCCTTTAGTAGTCCTAACTTAAGCCTTGCAAAAGCGCAAGCACCTTATTGGGCGGGTTGTGTATCCGTCGATGATTCTATTCTGGCCTGGCATGAACAATCCAACCTTCCTATTCTCTCATGGTCTGCGCAAGCACGTGGCTTTTTCACGGGGCGTTTTACGCCAGAAGATCGATCGAACGAAAACCTGGTGCGAGTATTTTATAACGACGCTAACTGGGAACGCTATCGTCGGGCAGAGCAGTTGGCAAAAGAAAAGGGTGTGGAAACCATCCAAATCAGCTTAGCCTATGTACTCAATCAATCATTTCCAACCGCTGCAATTATTGGACCACAAAATCATAAAGAAATGGTGTCCTGCCGAGAAGCCGCCAATCTTGTCTTAACAGAAGATGAAATTATATGGCTTGACCTGCGAACGCTATAAACAAAAAACATCAAACATACCCGAACTCTAGTACTCTACACCATTTGAGTATGTTGTTCGACTATGTAGCACTCTATAGCCTACGACTTTCTCCAGCGTCTACTGGTAAAGATCTTTCTATTAGATTACAAATCTATTTAAATAAAATCAGCACCTTATGCTACAGTTAATTGGAAAACTTATTAAAATAATTAAATATGAGGGTGAAGTAAATGAATGTATTAGCAGTAGATATTGGTGGAACATCTATATAGATGTGTATGATAGATTGCAATGGACAAGCATCTACATTTTAAAAAAATTGACTCTGAAGCAATGAAAGGCGGACAACACTTAGTTGATAATTTCATGAAGGTTATCACTGAAACGTATACAGGATTTAACGCCATTGGAATCAGTACGGCTAGTCAAGTTAATAGTGAAGAAGGCACTATTCTTTATGCAAACGAAAACTTTTCTGGCTATACAGGCATGAATGTCAAAGCATTGTTTGAAAATAACTTCGGTGTCACCGTGCAGGTTGGCTACAAAACATCCGGTTAGCATTTTTTCTTATGCCAACCGGATGTTTTGCAATTTTAATAATATCTTCGCCAATAATCAAACCATATATTTCCCAATCCAGTAATACCAACACTTTCAGTTTGCTTATTTTTTTATCAGTTCTAACTAAAAATTCTATAATCATTGCAATTAAGGTTACCTATAACTTTTAGCAATTTTATTATATTTATTTTTTCAGCACTTCCTTTCGCTTTATATTCTTTATATGCTTTATATCTGGCGCTTATTGAATTTTCCCACATGCTAAACAGGGACCTCAGACCAACCCGTTTATGGGGTTATGATGGAACATTTCCGGGTTCTATAGTCAAAGTGATGACGAATAAAAAAGTGTATGTTAAATGGATGAACGATCTGCCCAGCAAGTTCTTTCTACCTATTAATACACGATTCAAGGGTCCGAAATAACTCTTCCATAGGGTAGAAGCGTTGTAGATTTACATAGAGGAAGAACACCTGCCCATAGTGACGGTTACCCCAAAGCATAGCTCACAAGAGATATATACGTATCCGAACAATGAGCGAGCCACAACGTTGTGGTATGACGACCACACGATGGGAATTCCAAGATTAAACGTTTATGCGGGAACCGCGAGCTTCTATCTCATTCGCGACTTTCAAGAACAAGTCCATTCCGATTTCCACCCAGTCACATTAAATGATGCTAATCATGTTCATACCTCTTTACGCTACAATCGATTCTATTAATTGATTAACAAAAATAACTGTTTCTTTCCACCCTCATTAGCCTTTTGCTGTAAGTGATCTGTATAGTCAATCCATTTCAATCTTTTACATCTTATTTCAACCTTTTCGGTTAACTCTATTTCAATAGTGTTGATCAGACGAACCACTTTATTAATAGGCAAATCAAAATGGCGGCCTGCAAGCTCGTACGGAGAGTATTCCACTAAAATATTAAGAAAATGATCCGGTGTATCTGCACTTTGGACCAAAAAATCTTCTATCTCGATGACAAACTGATACAGGTTCCTTCTTTCTTCCGACAGATTTTTAACCTCGCTTCTTAACAAAGACGCCATTAGACGCTCATTCATTTCCCACACCTCAGATAATTTTTACCAACTTGCTTTTTTAACACCTGGTAGTTGACCTTTATGTGCAAGCTCTCGGAAGGCAATGCGCGACATGTTAAATTTCCGCATATATCCTCTTGGTCTTCCCGTCAATTCGCACCGGTTTTTCAACCGTGTCGGGGAAGAGTTCTTAGGTAGCTTATTTAAAGATTCATAGTCACCTTTCTCCTTCAATTCTTTACGAAGTACCGCATAATGAGCAACCAATTCCCGTTGCCTTTTGTCTTTCGCCACCTTGGATTTCTTCGCCATTCTATTTCCACTCCTTAATTAGTAATCATTCCGATTTAAAAACATTTAAATTTTTTTTACTTTGTTTCTCTATGAAGTGTGACTTTTCTCAAACGCGGGCAGTATTTCTTTAATTCAATACGCTCGGGATTATTGCGTTTGTTTTTTGTCGTGACATAATTGCGATCTCCTGACTCTGTACAGGCCAATGTAATATTCACTCTCATAACTTACTCCTCCTCTAGGTTAAACTCTGATTTAGAAAACAGGCAATGGGTCTGCTAAACTTGCCCAATCTTGTATTAATTCTTCTTCTGTAAGTAAGCAATTGTCCAAGCCTTCCGTAATTTCCGACTGATTCATTCCAATACCAATTAAGACTAATTCATTCATTTTTTCACCAGATTCTTCATCCCAAATTCCGGCTCTTTCAATCCCTAAAGATGGACCCGCCTGGGAAATTAAAACCGCAATATCATTGCGAGTAGCCAACCAAAGAAATCCTTTTGCACGGACAACTTCAACCGGCCATTGTAAAAGCCAATTCCTTAAGCGCTCCGGATGAAATGGTATTTGACTCCGGTAAACAAACGATGCGATTCCATACTCTTCAGTCTCGGGAACATGCTCATCGTTCAGCTCTTTGATCCATCCAGCACCGTGACTCGAGGTCTCAAAATCAAACAATCCTGTGTCAAGCACTTCACTTAGTGCTAGTTGGGATTGCACCGTTTCGATGACCTTCGCATCAGGGTTTAACGCGTGAAGAACTCCTTTCAACTCGCCTACCTTATCCTTAGGAATTAAATCCGTCTTGTTCAGCAACAGCACATTAGCAAATTCAATCTGGTCGATGAGCAGATCAGCAATCTCCCGTTCATCGTCTTCCGTGGCGGCCTCTCGCCGTTCAAGTAAAGTTTCTCCAGAAGTGAAATCTTGCCAAAATGCGTTGGCGTCTACAACGGTAACCATTGTATCTAACCGACAAAGCTTTGACAAATCGATGCCCAGTGTTTCGTCTATATAGGTAAATGTCTGTGCTACCGGGATCGGCTCACTGATCCCCGAAGATTCGATGACGATGTAGTCAATATCACCAAGAGCTGCCAACTTTTCCACCTCGAGAACTAAATCCTCTCGAAGCGTGCAGCAAATACAACCATTTTGTAACTCCACCAATTTTTCTTCTGTGCGTGAAAAACCACCCTGTTTAATCAAAGAAGCATCGATATTCACTTCACTCATATCATTGACAATGACAGCGACTTTCAGCTCGTCGCGATTGCGTAAAATATGATTTAATAAAGTCGTCTTCCCGGAACCTAAATAGCCACTTAACACCGTGACGGGTATCCTTTTTTTCATTTCCCCACTCCTCTCTTTAATTATTTCCCAATGCTTCCGCAAGTGTTGCAATATTGTATTCCATCAAAGATAAATAATCCGCTTTATTTTCCACATCCTCAATTGTTAGAACACCAAGATTATGCAACATCAATGAATCCGCTCCAATTTCCTTTCGAATGACGTCAGTTAGTTTAGAGGAGACGTTTTGTTCGAATAAAACATATTTCACGTCATGCGCTTTCGCGTATTCAACGAGAGAGGCCAGTTCCTTTTGTGAAGGTTCACTTTGCGAATTTAATCCGGCAACCGCTACTTGTTCAAGGCCATACGTATCAGCAATATAACCAAAAGCTGCGTGTGAAACGAAAAACGTTTTTAAAGATGCGTTGGAAACCATATCTTTAAAATTTTGGTCAAGTACGAGTAAATCCTTCTTTAGTGCTTCAAAGTTTTCCTCAAATGCATCCTTTTTGTTAGGAGCTGCCTCGATGAGTGAGTCTTTAATTGTTGTTGCAAGCTCTATACTTAGTATAGGAGAAATCCACACATGAGGGTCGAATTCCCCATCATAATGGCCACCATGTTCATCCCATTCATGTCCGTCCTCTTCGTGATCATGGCCTTCATGATCATCTGATTCATGTCCGTTCTCTTCGTGATTATGTCCTTCGCCCAGCGACTCTTCGGAGATATCATCAGCGACTGCGACCATTTTGACCTGTTCGCCTTTCATTGTTTTCTCGGCATTCTCCACAAATCCTTCAAGCCCAAGTCCGATATAAAAGAATAAATCTGAATCAGCGAGTGCTATCATATCCTTTTGCGTAGGTTCAAATGTATGCTCATCAGCCCCAGGTGGATAAATCGAGTGTACATCGACCGCGTCCCCACCAATCCGCTCCGTGAAATATTGAAGCGGGTAGACAGTTGTATAGACGGTTAAAACGTCTATGTTTTCTTCCGGTTCTATTTTCTCTTTCATCTGCCCTTTGTTGCCGCATGCTGCAAGCAATAGTAGTGCGATAACTGATAAAATAGAAAAAAACTTTTTGTTCATTGAATTTATTCCTCCTTAGCTCCTGTAAATCGTAATCATTACGATTTGAATACTTGTTTATAATACAAGAGAGTTTTAAAATTAGCAAGTAATTTTATTTCATAATCAATTCTAAATAAAAATAGCCCCTGTTGCCGAACGCAACAAGGGCTATGTCTAATTGATATATGGATTTTCAGGCTCTTCTACCTTCTCTATTTCCGTTATCTGCAAGTGAGGATAATCCCAATCATCTAGGTTTATTTTCGATAAGTAGCCAGTTGCCCTAACCCATTCATCTTCCTCCACTTCAAACATTTCATCCATCGTCGACAATATTCCATAGACTGAAGCATCTGCAACACAGCAAGTGATTCCGAATCGTGCAATAACAAACTGATTCTCTTCCAATTCAGGATCCTTGTATACAAATCCAACGATTTCTATTTCTTTACCGATAAATGAATCTAGATAGGCATAGATACTATTTGTGATATCCAGATATCGCTCCTCACTCACAATGATTTTCTTGCTTGCTAACAATTCATCCTTCAATTCATCTAGATAATCTTGAGAATAATCGTCTTCGTAGTAAATGTCTTCATCGCTCTCTGTATTATCTATAAACTCTTCAGAAATGTTGGCCTCGATTTCTGCTGTGTCAACAAGTGGATCAGTCAAGTCAAAAGAAGTCCCCTTTTCATCATCGTTTACGAATGACGGTGGGCTGTGTAAAACTGATCCATAGACGATTCCTCTTTTTGCAACAATTGAACTATCCAAAACGGTCTCAGGAAACCATAATCCCGTCAATACAGGTAAAATAAATATAAAGTATATGATAAAAGTCTGTAAAGGTGAACCGGTTTGACTATGGCTAAAACCACAATTGCAGTATAACTCTTCACTATTTTTCGATCCACTTCTCCATAATTGCATTAGCCCTAAGACAAGTAGAATCACAAGTGCAAAATAAGAAAAGGGAACCATTTTAGGAGCAATATAAAAAGTGATGTTCCCAGAGACTAGCAATCTAAATAATAGTAGAAAAAAACCGAGTAATATAATTCCTCTAAACAAAGCATGAGAACTGTAATCCCGTTCTTCCTGCATAACACACCTCACATAAACAAGTATTGATAAATTAAAATAATTACATACACAGAGATTGTAATAATTGTCATTAGTCCTATAACAAATTTAGCTCGAAAGTAAGCAAATAGCATAATCGTACCTTTCAAATCTAGCATTGGTCCATAAATTAGAAATGCAAGAAGTGAGCCAGCCGAGAATGTATGTGCGAACGAGGATGCTACAAATGCATCTGCTTCGGAGCAAAGCGATAATATGAATCCAAAGCCCATCATAACAAGAGGTGACATCGTGTCATTGGCAGCAAGGCTTACCAATAGATTTCTATCAAAGAAAGTCTGAAATAAGCTGGCAATCATCGCACCCATGATCAAAAATTTTCCCATATCAAAGAATTCATCACTTGCATGATAAAATACAGACTTTATTTTAGGCACCTTTCGCTCAATCGTCTGTAAGGGACTATCCAACAGTTCCTCTGTTGTCCACTTTAATTGATTACGATTACGGTAGAAGGCATATATGAGACTACCAATTACAATAGCCAATACAAACGCCAATCCCATCCTAGCATACGCAATTGCTGGGGTAGATTGGAAGGCGTAATAGGTAGATGCAAAGACAATCGGGTTTAATATAGGCGCTCCAACGATAAAAATTACACCTATATGCAACGGCATTCCTTTTTTCATCAATCTTCTTATCACTGGAATAATGGCACATTCACAGACAGGGAAAATCGCACTTACTAGTACAGCTGGTATGATGGCAACAATAGGATTTTTAGGAATAAAACGTTGTACGGCCAGTTCAGACACAAATGTTTGAATTAAAGCGGATGTAAAAACTCCTAGAAAGACAAAAGGTAATGCTTCTAAAACGATGCTCAAAAAAATGGTATTTACATACAACATGCTTTTTGGGATAGCCGCTTGTATTTCTGTGAATCCTATTGATAAAAATAAATAAAGGAGCACCGCTACGAGAAGTAAGCTCACCCATAAACTTCGATTTCTTATCACGAATCGTACTCCAATCTCTGTAGTATCCTTAACTTTTGTAAAGCGAAACGCAAAAATATCATGATTATTGCTTTACAAGTTTCAAATGGTCTTTTATCTGCTCCAAGCTAAGCCCCATACCTATTAAAATAATAACGGGTTTTCGATTTAAAGTAGCGGGGACTGGGGTAAATGTTACCCTTCTCGAAGCATATTGAAAACTATAAAGTTGATGTAGTCCTTCGATTTCAATGAACCCTTTGCCTCGTAGGACATTGGCCGGAAGATGTTTCAGCCATTGTTCAAATTCTTTCTTTTGAACGACAGGCAAGTCCTCTAATTTAAGCGCCTGCAATGAAGAGTGGTGGGGGTGATGATCACTATCCAAAGACGTTTTTCCAATTGAGAAGGAATGAATTCGCTTTTCAAAAAGTAATTCAGCATCCACTTTACCAAAGAAACATTCTACAATCGTTTTTTCTTGTTGCAATTTTTTTGTGATTTTTTGTTTAATCTTTGCAAGTTGATTGGAAGGAACAAGATCTGTCTTATTTAATACCAGTAGACTTCCACAAATCATTTGTTCATGCATTAAATTACGGACTTCTGTTGAACTGGAGAATATACTTTGATACTCCAAATAATGACTAGCATCCAAAACTGTAATAATAGACATTAAGTCAAATTGTTCATTATATGGATGACTTAGAAGAACTTCTTGGATTTCCATCGGATTGGCTACTCCGGTTCCTTCAATCAATAAAACATCGAGCGGGGACTGTTCCATCTCTATTATTAACTCGTTCATTGTTTCTTTTAAATCATCTTGAATCGTACAGCAAATGCAACCGTCTAACAGTTCAAATACCTTTTGATTTTCAAATAAATGACCTTCTACGTTTGTTTTGCCAATTTCATTTAAGATAATGCCCGGCTGTAGACCTTTGTTTTTGCAATGCTTTAGCATATTTAATAACACAGTAGTCTTGCCACTCCCGAGGAATCCGCTTAGTACATATACAGGGATCTTTTTACTAGAATTCATAATACTACTCCTCTCAAGTTAGTCTTCGTTTTTATCGGCCCTACTAATCTGTTATTTGTTTCCACAAACTGTTAGCGATAATAGGGTAAAAGCTAATTAAATTGAGGTTTTGTCAATGTAATTAATTTCTCTTATACCTTACGAATAGTAATCATTACGGTTTGCGTATCAATTATCATATAAGAGTGTTTAATAATTAGCAAACGAATTTGGCTTATTTTGCGTATTTTATTTGAAAAATTTAAAATAATGCTTATTTTAACAACAAAAAAATAATAAATACATAATACACCCTTAACTTTCAACCGTTACTTCTACAAGCGTTTTGGTATATGGATGACGTGTATCTGAAAAAAGATCCTTTGATAAGAACAAGTCAACCAACACCCCTTGTTTAAAAACGGCAATTCGATCACACATATATTGTACGGATGCCATATCATGTGAGATAAATAAATAGGACATATTAAATTCTTTCTTCAATTCCTTCAGCAGGTTTAATATTTGCGCTTGGATGGATACATCTAAACTGGATGTGGGTTCATCACAAATAAGTAAATTGGGTTGAAGGCTAATTCCTCTGGCAATCCCTACTCTCTGTCTCTGACCTCCGCTAAGCTGATGAGGGTACCGTTCTAGTAAGTTTCTGTCCAAGCCCACCTTTTCAAGTAGAATTCCCGCCATCTTTTTCCTGTCATTTCTTACTTCCTTTAAAAATGAGGGAACCACATCAGGATAATTTTCCAAAGGTTCAATAATAGACTTCCAAACAGGAAGCTTAGGATTTAAAGATGCCAATGGGTCCTGAAACACAACCTGAACATGGCGCCTAGCCTTTCTAAGCTCAGCACCTCTTAGCTCTTGAAAATCAACGTCATTTAGGGTGATTTGGCCTCCGTCTGCATGTTCAAGTCCTACTATCAATTTAGCCATTGTACTTTTTCCGCTTCCGCTTTCCCCAATCAGACCAAGAGACTCGCCTTGTTGCATCTGAAAAGTGATTTCGTTTAAAACAGGAGTCAGGCGATATGATTTAGAAACATTTTTTACTTGAAGCATTTGTATCATCAGCCTCCGAATCCTTAGCGTGACAGGCAATCCAATGAGAATCCCCTACTGATTTCATTTTTGGTAAAATGCTACACTTTATAAATGACTTGGGACACCGATGAGCAAACGCACATCCCTCTTTGGCAACTAATCCAGGCTCTCCTGGTATAACAACTAATTTCTCTGGGACAACCCTACTTAAGACAGGTCTTGCTTGTAATAGTAGCTTTGTATACGGATGAAAAGGGTTTTTCCGAATCTCATTCGTCAAACCCTTTTCAACGATCTGGCCTCCATACATGACTGCTATTGAATCCGTTCTTTTTAATACATGATTAAGATTATGTGATATTAGAAGAACCGCACAATTATATTCTTTTTGAAGATCAACAAGTAAATCTAAGATAGTCTCACTGGTAAGCACATCAAGAGCGGTCGTCGGCTCGTCTGCAACAATAAGAAGGGGTTGAAACATTAGCGCTGCAGCAAGAGCAGCTCGTTGAAGTTGCCCCCCGCTAAGTTGATGCGGATAGCTGCTGAAAACCTGATTCGCTGGCAGTTTCACACGTTCGAGCCATAGTAGAGCCTTTTTCTTCGCATCTTGTTTACTAATTTTTTGATGACTACGGAGCGCTTCGATAAGTTGCTTTCCAATTTTAATGAAGGGAGTAAAACTTCCTTGATAGTTTTGGAAAATATAAGCAATTTCATTCCCGCGAAGACGCCGCATGTCTTTTTCAGAAAGATTTATTAGTTCTCTACCATGAAACTTTATTTGTCCTTCTGTAACCTTTAAGGACTTAGGGAGTAAACCTAATAAAGCGCATGCTGTTAAACTTTTTCCGCTTCCACTTTCTCCAACGAGACCCAACATTTCGCCAGGTTTTATGGATAAGTTAATGTTCTTAACCAATTTAATATCTTCTTTTTTCTTCGTACCAAATGATGAAATAGAAAGATTCTTTATTTCCAGCAAAGGAAGGGATTGCAATAGAAATTCTCCCTTAACAGGCTCATTTGTTGGTTTTCGTGAGAAATCAACTAATGTCGTCACCTTGCACCTCCTTTCCCTACGTTATATGCTTTTCGAATCAAGCTTATCTCTTAAGCTCTCTCCAATTAAATTACACGATAATACGACAATGATAATGGCCATTCCTGGGTAGATCATTAATTCAGGAATGGTTTGAAAATATGGCCTGCCGTCACTTAGCATCGCCCCCCACTCTGGAGCAGGAGGCTGAGCGCCAAGTCCCAAAAAGGACAGAGAAGATATAATTAATATCACTTTTCCAACATCAAGCGTTGCAAGCACAAGCACTGGAGAAATGATTTGTGGAAGCAAATGCCGCGTAATAATCTTCCATGTTGGGCATCCACCGACCCTCGCTGCTAATACATATTCTTTTTCCCGTTCTGATAGGACGATTCCTCTGACAACTCTGGTATAGCTAATCCATTTCACTAACACAACAGAGATCATCAAATTCGTTAAACTAGGGCCTAAGAAACCCGCAATTGCAATTGCTAATATAAACTCCGGCAATGCAATCAATCCATCTGCCATTCGCATCACAATTGAATCTAATCGTCCACCAATATATCCTGATACTAACCCGATAGGAATGCCAATCAAGATTACAGTTGTAATGACTAGCACTGTAATTCCTAGCGTCGCTTGAGAACCAATAACGATTCTGGAAAAGATGCATCTCCCCATGTGATCGGTCCCAAATGGATAGGTTAAGCTGGGGGAGGAAAGTCGCTCTGCCATATTTACCATATAAGGATTATTCGGTAAAAAAAACGGGCCAATGGCTGTAATCATCACAATCGTAATGAGCAAAATGAGACCAAGTAACGCTGCTGGAGACCAGTTTTTCATTTTCATGACTGTCAAATAAGTTTTTTTGAAGAATGCATAAAAAAACCTCAATTGCTTCCCTCTTTTCCTTGCTTAATGCGCGGGTCTATCAAGTAATACGATAAATCTACGAGTAGATTCACAACTACTACGAATACGCCTGTTAGTAGCACATACCCTTGAATTACAGGATAGTCACGGTTAAAAATCGCATCTACTGCCATGTTTCCTAGTCCTGGCCAAGAAAATATGTTTTCAATTACCACAGCTCCGCCTAGCAAGCTTCCCATGCTCAAACCAAAAACCGTAATGACAGGCAGTAGAGCAGCTCTGAAAGCATGGAACCAAAGAATACGCCATTCTTTCACTCCTCTTGCTCTTCCAGCCTGAATATAATCTTTCGAAAAGCTTTCAATAAGTCCTGCCCTAATAAGCCTTGCATAGACAGCAGCCAATGAAAATCCTAAAGTAAAGCAAGGTAAAATCATTTGAGCGAAAGAGCCCATGCCGTTTGACGGTAGGATTTGAAGCTTTAAAGCAAAAAGATAAATCAGCATCAATCCAAGCCAAAAGCTTGGAATTGATGCTCCTATCAGCGCAAGTAATCTGCTAATTTGATCTGGCCATTTTCTAGGAAAACGTGCTGAAATTATACCAAGAGGAAGAGAGATGCTTACCATGACCAAAAGAACCCCTGTTGTTAACTGAAATGTGATTGGCAAACGCTCCATCATTTCGTTCCATACTGGCTTTCCACTCATGTATGAAGTGCCAAGGTCTAGCTTAAACAGACCGTACATCCACTTACCGTACTGAACATAGACTGGCTGATCAAAACCAAGTTCACTACGGAGTTTTGCTTGATCCGCTTCTGTTACCATCATTTCATCCGCATTCAATATCGACATAACGGGGTCTCCTGGAGCAAGCTTTATTAATCCAAAGGTAAAAATAGACAAGATGAATACCACTATCACTAATTGGAAAATTCGCTTTCTAACCAGCGATAACACTTTATTTCACATCCATTGTATGGGTTAAAATATAATACTCTTCTGCTGTCGGAATCCAGTTTTTAATTCGGTCATTCACCCCGACAATTATATTAGGATATACGGCATAGCTATGAAGAACTTCCTTATTAATAATAGTTGCTGCATCCTTGGTCAACTGTGTTCTTTTATCCAGATCTCTTGTTTTATTCAACTCTTTAATTACTTCATTCATTTCTGGAAGATTAATTCTCCCTACATTTAGAGCCCCTGTTTCTGTGAATGCGGTGTTCAGGAAGTAGCTTCCATCTCCTCGCGGTGACGTGTTGTTACTGTAAGTACTCATATCCCAACCTTTGTTTTCAACAAGATGTGTATCGGCATTTTCAACTGTTTTTATTATTATTTCTATCCCAGCTTTTGCGCAATCTGATTGAAAAAGTTGCGCAATTAAGGGCAGTTCTGGACGTGCTTTATATGTGATAAGCTCAAGTTTGAGTGCTTTTCCATCCTTTTCCATCTTGCCGTCAGCATTTTCTGTATAGCCTGCTTCAGCAAGCAGTAATTTCGCTTTGTTAAGATCCAATTTTTTCACAGCATCATCGCTTCCAAAAGGAAGATCGCTGTTAAACGGCCCATTAGCAGGAATAGCATGGCCAAGCATAATATCATCTGCTATGCTTTTTCTGTTAATTAATAAATTAAGGGCTGCTCTTACTTTTACATCCTCGACTTTTGAACTCTGTTGATTATATAATATGAAATGAGATCTAAGACCTGGTACAGATTTAACTGTAAGTTCTTTATCCTTCTCAATTACTTCTATGCCTTCAGCAGGAAGGTTATAAACAACGTCTGCTTCTTTTGCCTGAAAAGCAAGTGCTCGTACGTTTGCATCTTCATTAAATTTAATTGTTGCCTCATTAATTTTAGGTTTCCCCGCCCAGTAGTTGTCATTTTTAACAACTTGGACTTCCTGATTTGAAGTAAATTTTTTCACTGAAAATGGCCCTGTTCCAACAGGTGAATTCCTAAATTTCTCTTGACCCATTTCTAATTCAGCTGCAGTATTAACAATCGATGTATATGGGTTTACAAGTTCAGACGGAAGAGCAGGATAAGGCCCTGTTGTTGTAATTGTAAGGTTTTGTCCATCCGCCTCCATTGATGCGATTTTCAAAGACTCCCCAAGAGATTCATTGATAGCGATGCTTCTTTCAATTGAGGCTTTAACTCCAGCCGCATCAAGTTTGTCCCCGTCTTGAAAAGTTACGTTATCGCGAATTGTAAACTCCCATGTCGTGCTGTCCAATGTTCCCCACTTTTCCACGAGCCATCCTTCAATATTCGAGTTTTCATCCAATTTCAGCAACGTCTCCGTTATACCTGCACGAATAGGAGTAAAGCTAGTATGAGGATCTAAACTGGCGGACTTAAAACTAAAGATCATGGTTACCTTTTTATTCTTCTCATTCATTTTCTCTCCTTCTGAATCTGAGTTGCTATTTTCAGCTGAGCAACCAGATGCTGCGAAGATAAATAAGCATATTAATAATGCCAACAAACTTTTTGTATTAAAACTATTTTTTTTCATTTCATCAACCACCCTTGCGTTTTTTAAATCGTAATCATTACTGTTTACAAAGTTGAATACTACCCTTTTTCATTAAAATAGTCAATTGGATTATGAATTTAATTTTTCTTCACTAAAAAAACTTAATTGTATTAGTTCTTTACAAGACTTACATCAAGAATGAAAATCGTACTGGATAATCATCGAGCAGAGTATTCAAAAAGGTTTATTTCAAACTCAAAGTGCTTGACTGTTTTTTATTGTTCACATAAATATATGATAATTCATATGGGGTTATAGCTTTTTTCTGAATCAAATTTATTCGGTTCATATAATCAATTGTACAAAATACAGTTCTTTACCAAATATAAAAAAGCACCTCAAGAGAGATGCTTGTTCTTCCGAAATATTCCTACCTTAAGCTTTTATATGAATAATTAACCAGTCAATTAGCCACACAACAATAAGTGATAACCCCATCAATAGAAAAAAATTCCTAAATGACTGAATCAATTTCATAATCAATCAAGCAGCCTCAAAATCCGAACAAGGTTGATTTCCACTCCAGGCGGACGCGGGCTTGACTTCAGCCAATCGAACAGCGTAGGGTTCGATTGGCCGTATTTCTGCGTTCTTTGCGGAAATTAAGGCATCCTGCTCTCAACGCTTCGCTTTTATTCGCAAAAGCCGTTCTTCGTGACGGCTTTCGCAGGAGTCGCCGCCTTACTCTCCAATCAACGAAGGTGGAACTTCATATTTACGAATATTGAAATTCATAATCGTATAATCGTTCGCCTTTTTAATCGAAATAGGTAATTATGAAATTTATTCATTTAGATATCATTTAAATTTAGGTATTGTTGCACACTTCTCGAAATATGGAATATTTTTAAAGTTTAATTCCACCTATAAATAAATTAAGTATATCCTTGCCAGAATGACAAAAATATACTTAATTCACAGTTTTCATTGTCAAGTTAACGCATGGGCTAGCGTCGATTTCACTGCCTTGCCAACGAATAATGACTTGCCATCAGAATAGCCTTCCTCCCGACCAGCTAACTCCTGTATCAACTGCTCTCTTCGCACTTGAATACGTTGTACATAATCAGCTTCCTGTATACGGTTGGTCAATTCTTTAGGATCTTTTATTAAATCGAAAAACTGTTCTTCCCCTGTTTGCGAATACCAAATATATTTCTCCTTACCATTCGTAATACACTGGTACGACTGATTGCCAAGCGTATGTTCACCATGAATATATTCACGCCACTGAACATCTTGTTCTTTTCTCACTAATGGTAGCACACTTTTTCCTTCAACTGTATCTGGAATCGCGATATTTGCCGCACCAAGCAATGTAGGCATAATATCCCTTAGTTCAACAACTTCTTCTAGCCTGCTATTTTTCTTCATGGATAAATGGTTACCGGGATCGGCCAATATGAAAGGTACATTCGCACTCCCCTCATAAGGAAGACTCTTTCTAAATAAATTATGGTCGCCCAACAACTCACCATGATCAGATACAAATAATATAATCGTATTATTATAAACACCATACTCTTGCAACGCGTTCAAAAAACGACCAATTTGATGATCCACATGGGTGATTAACGCATAGTAGGCTGCTTGTGCACGCTGGAACCGCTGTTTAGGGACAAGCCCTTTCGCTGTCACCGGATTCAATCCTTCTCGGCTTCGATCATTAGTATCTGCCCAATCCCCCAGAGGCGGGTCTGGTAAATCCATGTCGCGATACATATCGTAAAATACGGATGGCGGATCAAATGGTGGATGGGGCCTGACATACGACATTTTCAAAAAGAAGGGCTTGGAAGGATCACGACGCCTTAGAAAATCAATGGATTGTGTAGTTAACCAGTTTGTCGGATGTAATTCTTCTGCCAAATGCCAAGGTCTAGCCATAGTTGAAGAGTTACAATCAAGACCAAGGTCCGACAAATCTACATGACCGATTGTTCTATCACGCATCCAGTTCAAATAATCATCCACAGAATCAGCTGATTCCATTGTTTTTGTATTAAACTTAAAACGATTATAATGCATATACCCATCATGTAATATGACATTATGAAAGCCACATAAACTGCGCGTGGGATAGACATGCATTTTCCCAATACTTTGTGTATGATAACCTGCCTTGCTAAATTCATCAGCTAGGGTATTTTCATATTTCCATGGTACCTTATCTTGATAACCTACCCGTCCTGTCGATGCTTGGGACATACCCGTTAAGATACTTGCCCTTGCCGGTACACAAGACGGCGTAGCTGCGTAAGCATTCGTGAACAATACTCCGTCTCTCGCCAGTTGGTCCAAATTAGGTGTGTCTACAACTGGATGATCCATGATACTCAAACAATCTGCACGCATTTGATCGACTTCAATTAACAATATATTTGGTTTCATATCGGATGTCCTTTCGACTTTATATGATTAGAATTGGGAATAGTTCGCTATTTAACTAAAACAAGATGTTGTAGCACCTACCTCATCGCCCAGCAATGCAGGAGATTTCACTGCGAACAATTTCTGCTAGCAGACGCACACCAAATCCTGCGGCTCCAGTAACATAATAACCTTCTTCTTTCCATGGGCGAACTGTATTGGCCATGTCAATGTGAATCCATTTTTTATCTTCCTCTACAAAGTTTTGTAGAAATACTGCCGCGGTAATGGCGCCACCAAATGGCGATGTGCTCATATTATTGACGTCTGCTGTATTACTATCAATATAGGTTTGATAGTCACTCGTGATTGGCATTGGCCAGACGTAATCACCTGTTTGTTCACCAAGTGTTTTGTAGGACCACAAGTTGTCTTCTTGATTACTAAATATACCCGCTGTTTTTAGACCAAGTGCTTGTCCAATTGTGCCAGTTAATGTGGCGATATCAATAATGGTGTCTGCACCCATTTCTTGTGCATATAGAATACCATCTGCTAAAACAAGTCGACCTTCCGCATCTGTATTCCCGACCTCTACGGTGAGTCCATTGCGATACGTTAGGACATCCGATGGTAAATAGGAATCTTTGCCAGCAACATTTGTAACTAGCGGTAAAATTGCGGTGACATAGACAGGGCTATTCGAATCTGCTAGCAGCTTCATTGCACCTACGACTGCCGCGGATCCCCCCATATCCATCTTCATTTCACCAATATTACTACCCGTTTTCACATTTGTACCACCTGAATCGAATGTGACACCTTTACCAACCAATGCAATATGTTTCGTATCGTTATTTTTCAATGTTAATATCGCCACTTTAGGCGGATATTGACTCCCAGCACCTACAATGGCAGTTGGCTCAAATCCTCTTGCGATTAACTGATCCGTTTCGATGATTTCTACACTAACAGCCGTTTGATGAAATAACTGCTGTAATGTATCTACATAAACTGCAGGTGTTAATTTATTTGCGGGTTCATTACACAGATCACGTGCTACACTGACTGCCTCTGCTCTAATTTCCCCCTGTTTAACAGCTACCTCGTATGTTGCTGACTCAAATTGTAAGCGAACTTCCTTTTTCGGTTGCTCTTTTTTATACGTTAAAAATGCATAGCCACCAAGATGCCAGCCTTCAACAAAGGCGGTGACTACTTCATCGATTTCGAGGTAGTTGCAAGAGCTATGCAAGATGCCAAAGTCGATTGTGGCGGTCGTATAACGAGCATACTTTTGAAGTGCTTGTCTCAGCTTGCCACCCAAAAATCGAATGTCTTCCGTTGTCAATTTAGCCTTCTGGACACCTACAGTAACATACATTTCTCCAGCTACCTGGATATGCGTAACTTCACCGAATGCAACCATTTCTTCATGAATGATAAAACCCATATCGGCTTCGCTATTGTTCAGAGGAACTAGCGTAGTATTCATCAAAATCTCCCCTATTCTACTGTGATTAGTTAAGATACTAGATACAGTTTCACCCCAGGGTTGTCTGCAACCCCTGGGGTGATTTGTTCGTATTTGTTAGGCTTCATCCCAAAGACGTTTGACATTATCCATACCAATCTTGGATGCCTCTCGACATTCTTCCATTCCTTCAAACTCCACTGTAATATACCCATCATAGCCAGAGTCTTTAATCAGTTTGACAATTTCTCTTATATTGATATCGCCTTGTCCGACAATCGAACCGCGCAAGTAATTATCATTGGCTGTTCTAAACCATTTCCCTGCACCCGGGTCTTGGAAGTAAGGACGGACATAAAAATCTTTGAAATGAACGAGTGATGCATACGGCAAGTTCTTCTTGACACCCACAATTGGATCCTCATCCACACATAAGAAGTTACCGATATCTAGTGTTGTTTTAAAGTTGGGTCTATCAACGGCTTGCAAAACACGCTGAACTCGATCACTATGTTGAACGGCCGCGCCATGATTTTCGATTGTTGTCGTAATGCCGAATTGTGCAGCATAGTCCGCAATTCGACGACTACCTTCAACAATTTTCGGCAAACTTTCCTCAAAGTGAGCAATGGTCCTTTTTTCTGGTGGCAATGTAAATGCAATGACATCATGACGCATATGCTTGATGCCCATTCGGTTGATAAGATCAACATGTTCTTTCAGTCGTTCAACTTCAGCCTCGAATTCTTCTTCTGTATCGTGTACAAAGTTACCTGGTAGTGAGTAATTGGACAGCTCGATGCCAACTTCTTTTGCTTTTTCACGTACTGCATCTGCCAATTCCAAATTATCTACCAATGTGAAGCCATATGGCACAATTTCCATATGCTCTCCACCATTATCAGCAATCCACTGCACAACATCTAGTACGTCCATTTCACCTGCATTGATAGCATCTAATAAACTATAAGTACTTAATCCGATTTTCATGGGGTCATTCTCCCTTTAGTAGATAGTAGTATACCAAAAAACGTTTACAAAATAACACTTGTTTCTCCTATTGGCTTACCGCTATCATTCAAAATGGCTGTTGAACGAATAGCTAGTAAGCTAGCTATGGTTTCCTTATTACTGTAGTTTAATTTCTCTAATAGCTCTGCCACTAACACAGGCCAAACGAGTTCAGAACCACTTAACACTTTAAGTGCAATACTAATCCGTTCTTTTTTGAGAGCAAGACAATAGACTCCTTGCGCGCCACCTTTGGCAATAATATTTGGGTCTTCTAGCAATACTGTGCAAATAAAATTATGTGAGGCAACAATTTCAGGATGCGCATGCATGACTTCACTAATTTGAATAACGGCTTGTTCCGTTTGTGGATCTCCGATTAATTCAGGAGCAACGAATTTCAAATACGAAATGGCCATATTTCGAAGTGGCACACCGTAAACTGGCGCTCCGCATCCGTCCATTCCCTTATGAATGTTTTCAATTGGCGTCTCGGATAAATTGACCAGTTGCTGTAGAATTTCCTGCTGTAATGGATGGTCCGGATCATCATAGCTACTGAGCTCATGCCCCTTTTCTTGTGCATATGCCAAGAATCCTAGATGTTTTCCTGCACAATTATGCAGTAATTTCCGCTTCGACTTATGGTCCCAAACATATTGTTCTTTTGGCCCTTCATTTAATGGATAACTAGCTCCACACACCAGTAGTTCC
This sequence comes from Sporosarcina sp. YIM B06819, assembly GCF_033485175.1. Lineage (NCBI taxonomy): Bacteria > Bacillati > Bacillota > Bacilli > Caryophanales > Caryophanaceae > Sporosarcina > Sporosarcina sp. YIM B06819. The sequence goes on from NZ_JAWLIQ010000008.1 coordinate 169,649, forward strand.
TCTGACAATCCTAGTTTGGCCATCAAACTTTCAAGCGCTTCCTGATGATATTTCTCACCACGTTGTGAAGCTGTGAACAATGCAGCTTCCTGTTGTGTCAATTGGTATTTTTCAATAACATCGGTCATGAAAACGGGAAGTGCTTGGATAGGTTTCATAGCCGATCTATAAAACACATGACTGTCAATATTGCCTTTTTCATATATCACTTCTTTGTTATCATTGATGACACAAATAATACCTTGGTGGATGTTTTCTACTTTCCCACCTCTGAGCTCTTCTACAATTACTGGATAAGTCATTCGTTACACCTCGCTGATTAGATAACACCTTTTTTCAAAATGATATTGCCATAAAGAGCTTGTTCACTTGTGGCCACAATTGCATAGGCATTTTTTGCTCGTTCATAAAAATCAAAGCGCTCGATATACGCTAGTGGAAACGTCTGCTGACATTGTTGATGAATGATGTCTTCATACTCTCCCCAAATAACGGGTTCTACTGGATCACCCGCCACTACAGCCATACAGGCAGCTGGATAATCGACGTACGTATCCAAAGGAAAAAGAGCCAATATTGCAGTGAGTAGTTCTGCTATGCCATGCCCATCACATCGGATTAGACGTTTTGCATGGCTGGCAGATGGAAAATTTCCATCCGCCAGTACAATTTCATCACCATGTCCCATTTCCATTAATGTCTTTACTAAGTCAGGTGATAGAATAGCTGGAATTCCTTTCAGCATAGCTGGTCAACTCATTTCTTTAGTTTTCCGCTACAAAACGATTTGTAAGCGTACCTAGTTTTTCGATTTCTACTGTCACGATATCGCCTGGTTGGATATATACACGCTGCTCTCTCGGAAGACCTAGTACTACGCCTTCAGGTGTCCCTGTTAAAATAAGATCACCAGGCTCTAATGTCATATAATCGGAAATATAGCTGACAATCTCTGCACAAGAGAAAATCATATCCGACGTATTCGAGTTCTGTCGTAGATCCCCATTGACATATGTTTTTAAAGATAAGTCATTCGGGTTGTCAATTTCGTCTGCCGTCACAAGATAAGGACCAACTGGGCTGAACTTATCACAAGTTTTCCCAAGTAACCATTGTTGCGTTCTCATTTGCAAATCGCGTGCAGATAGATCATTCACTGCGCAATAACCAAAGACATGATCCAGTGCATCTTCTTGTGTAACATACTTCGCTTTTTTCCCAATGACAATCCCTAATTCCACTTCATAATCAAGTTCTTCAGTCATTTTTGGAATCTCAATTTCACTGTTATGTCCGGTTAATGTATTATCAAATTTATTAAACAAAATCGGTACTTCTGGATAAGGTGCTTTGGTTTCATCCGCATGTCGACGGTAATTCAAGCCCACACAAATAATTTTATGTGGCTTCGTGACAGCTGGGCCCCATGTGATTTCGTCTGCATCCACACAAACCGCTTGGCCATCTGCTAATACAGTTGTAATAAACGCTTGAAGCTCTGCTACTTCAGCAGCAGTAGCAGAAATGACAGCCATGATATCCGTCTGGATTGTTGTATTTCCTACTTTTTCCGCTGAAGCGGCTACATCAACGATGCCTTGTGCGGTTTGCACACCTAATTTATGTATCCCCTGCTCCTCAAATGTCAACAACTTCATCTAAATAACTCCCTTTCCTGTTCACATACCTAATCATTTCTGATGCAGGCAGATATTTTTTTCATTAAGCATTTTTTCCAAAAACGACTCCACCATCAATATACAATGGTGATCCCATCATGAACTTCGACTCATCCGACCCCAAAAATACAGCAGCGGCCGCCACGTCTTCCGGTTTGCCTAATTCACCGCTTAACTGTCTTGTTTTAATACCTGCAATAGCCTCTTCCGGATCACTATAAGCGGTCTTCAAATAGTTCTCAACGAAAGGAGTTAAAATCGTTCCTGGCAATAATGCATTGACTCGGATGTTATAAGGTGCATAATCGACTTGCATTGCCTTTGTCAGTGATAAGATGGCTCCCTTTGTAGCAGAGTACAAAGCTCGCTTCGCTAATCCCATCTCAGCTGCACATGATGACATGTTAATAATGCAACCACTTTTGCGTTCCATCATGTGTGGCACAATATATTTAGACGGTAAATAAACCCCTTTGACATTGACACTCATGACTTTATCCCATACGTCAGGCTCTACTTCATCCAAACGCCCTACATTGCTCATGCCCACATTGTTAAATAAAATATCAATATGCTTGTACTCTTGAATCGCATATTCTGTTAACGCTTGAACGGATTCAGGATTGGTCACATCTGCATGGAAAAAGGATGCCTGACCGCCATTATCCTTTATTTCAGCAACAGTTTGTTCTCCATTTTCCTGTGAGACATCATTAACAATGACATGAGCGCCTTCTGTTGCATAGAGCAACGCAGTGGCTCTACCTATGCCACTGCCCGCTCCTGTAATTATTGCAATTTTACCTGCTAGTCTCATAGTATTAGCTCCCGTTCTGCTGCTAGATGATCTTCAGGTTGCGCTGCTTTAACCGTTAACCCACCATCTACCATCAATAAGTGACCATTGACTTGCATCGCTTCATCAGATGCTAAAAAGACAACTGCGTCTGCCACTTGTTTTTCAGTACCCAATCGTTTCATCGGATTTGCTTGAATTTCTTTGGCAAGGATCTCTTCATCTTGCAGATAATCATGACACATGTCTGTCGCGACCGTACTTGGTCCGACTGCATTGACATTAATATTATATTTTCCAAGCTCAATCGCTAATGCTTTTGTCAAGTGGCTCGCAGCCGCTTTGGATGAAATATAATGAGGTATAACAGGGCTTGTGACCAATAAACTCGCCGTTGACGTGATGTTAATAATTTTACCGTACCGTTTTTCAATCATCTTTCTAGCTGCGCGCTGTGAAGTTAAGAAGATTGACTTTACATTCGTTTCGTATGTGCGGTCCCAGCTTTCTTCTGTGAGGCTCATAAACGGTTCGAAAGGTGCGATTCCAGCATTATTCACCAGTATGTCAATAGAGCCAAGCGTTGTTTCAATAGACTCAATCATAGCGTCTACTTCTCGTTTAATACCTACATTGGCTTTGACAACCATTGCTTGTACTTGATAAGTTTCTTCTATATAAGTCTTTAATTCTTCTGCTTTTTCAAGTGACCCTGGTGAAGTATAGTTGATGGCAACATGTGCCCCTTCTTCTGCTAATCGTTTAACAATGGCAGCACCAATACCTCGGCTACCTCCAGTGACTAGTGCCACACGTTTTGCAAGTCTATTCAACGCAATTCCTCCTACTATGAACTCACTGTTTTTTATAAACTAATACCAATTCTGCTAATACTAAATTCTTCATGCCCTAAAATTTCAGCCTTTGTTTGCTCGCCATTCGCTACATCCGTAATGAATTTGTAAATTTCTTCCCCAGAATGATCTAGCGTTTGCTGACCTTTTAATACAGCACTTGTATCGATATCAATATTATCAGCCATGCGTTTTGCCATGACTTCGTTACCTGTTATTTTAATAACGGGTACAATCGGATTACCTGTTGGTGTGCCTCTGCCTGTTGTAAAGCAGACAATATGGACGCCGGCTGCCGCCATTCCTGTGACACACTCAATATCATTCCCTGGAGAATCCATAAAGTAATAACCCGTTCCCGGAATATCATCCGCGAAGTCGATGACACCTTGCAAAGGAGCCGTACCCGCTTTACTAATACAGCCAAGTGATTTTTCTTCGATTGTTGATAATCCACCTTCAATGTTCCCCGGGCTTGGATTTCCACCACGCATATCTACACCCATGCGTTCAATTTCATCTTCAAATTGTGCGACACAACTATATAGCTTGTCCTTCACGGCTTGATTGACTGCTTTGGCAGCGACTAAGTGCTCTGCTCCAATAATTTCAGTCGTTTCACCCATAATAATTGTTCCACCTTGTTGAAGTAGCAGGTCTGCGCCTTTCCCAAGTGCAGGATTACTACATAGGCCAGAAGTAAAATCAGAACCGCCACATTTTACGCCGACAATCAATTCAGACATAGGGATATCCACAACGGGCGTTTGCTCAATGATTGTCATCAGTTTCTGTGCTTCTTCGATTCCTTTTTGAATCGTTTTCACAGAACCGCCAACCGTTTGAATATCAATCCAGATGACTGGTTTACCTGTTGTTTCAATTTCAGCCTTGACTTCTTCGGCATTGATAACTTCACAACCAAGACTGACAATGAGAACTGCACCAACGTTTGGATTTTTCCCCATACCGACTAAAACTTTATGCGTTCTGTCTTTATCCGAGCCAACTTGGCTACAGCCGTGTTGATGGGGAATCGCAACTGTTCCCGCAACTTGCTGTTGGATTCTTGAACAGACCTGATTGGCACATACGACTGTAGGAAGGATTAATAAATGATTGCGAACTCCGATTTTACCGTTGTCTCTGCGATACCCTTTAAATGTTTGCATGTTTACGACTCCTTCCGTTTTTTATCTCCGCGTCCTCTGATACCTTCAATATTGTGAATATGGACATGCTCACCGATTGCTATCTCCACAGTCGAAGCACCAATTACTTCTCCATATTTGAACACTTCTTTACCGGGTTGGATAACTGCGATCGCAACTTTATGTCCAAAGTTAACATCTTGGTTTAAGGTTACTCGAAATGTCTGCCCCTGTTTTGAATACGCTAATGTTTCTCCTTTATTAAAATCCTTTAAAAGAGTTGCAACATTATCTTTCTCATCCATTACTATACTTGTTATTCCTTCTAAGTAAGTCTGTTCAGCCATCGTTTTGTCTCCCTTCATATTGTTAAGGAATCTTAACAATACCAATTAGGTTATCGGTAACATAATGATAACAAAGGGTTGACTAATGTGTCAATTATTAAAAAACTTATTCAACTCAGCCTGCATCATTAATAAAATCAAAAAAGAGATCCTAAACGAATAGGATCATCGTAAAAAGACGTGATTATTTATCAAAACTAGCGCTAGTAGAAAAAGCTTGAGCCTCTTCTACCAACTAGTCCACCAGGTTACGCATACCATTGTGATTGCAGACGATACATGCCCGCATAATGACCGTTTTCCGCCATCAATTGATCATGCGTGCCTTGTTCAGCTATTCCCCCATTGTTTAACACAATAATTCGATCTGCTAGTTTGCAGATGCCCAATCGATGGGAGATGAATATCGTTGTTTTACCTTGTGCAACGTCTTGAAATTGCTTATAAATGTCGACTTCTGCTTGTGGATCGAGTGCCGCTGTAGGTTCATCCAGTATTAGCAGTTCTGCGTCACGGACATAAGCGCGCGCAATCGCAACTTTTTGCCATTGACCTTGAGAGAGTTCCTCACCATTAAACTCCTTACCAAGGAAAGTATCATAGCCTGCTGCTAATTGTTGAATCATCGCATCTGCGCCAGCTGATTGTGCCGCTTTCTTAATTTGATTGTAGTCATCGATTTTTTCAATTTGACCAATCGCAATATTGTCTTTCACACTTACATGGTATTTATGAAAGTCTTGAAAAATGGCTGTACATTTTTTTCGCCAAGTTGCTAAATCAGCCTCCTGCAAATCAATGCCTTCCACCAATACTCTGCCTGCTGTTGGCTTGTATAAACCTAACAGCACTTTTATCAGCGTCGTTTTGCCTGAGCCATTATTACCAACAAGTGCAATACGTTCACCAGGCTTGATGGCCAAGTCAATTTGGCTAAAAACAGATTGGTCTGAACCCGGATACGTAAAGCTGATTTGTTCGCATGCAATGCCCTTTACTAAACTTTTTTCAAGTAGTTCAATACCTGAAACCGTTTCCTCCGGTAATTCCAGATAGTCAAAAAAGTCTTGGATATAGCGTAAGTCATTGTCGATTAGGGCGATGTCCCATAAAAGATTAGACATATCACTTTGAAATTGAAGCACAGCTCTTATGAAAGCTGCATACTGACCAACTGACAACAATCCAAGTGTTGCGAAGTACACGATACCTGTTAAGACAAAAGCAAATGTCAATGTATTGCCGCCCGAACTAATCATTTCCAAACGGCTCTCTCTTCGTACTAGCCCTAGCCGTTCTTTCCTGAGCTTGTCGTTCAGCGCATGCCAATTTCCTTTTAGATGATTGCCTAACTGATATAAACGAATCTCTCTCGCTGCTTCGCGTGTCGTCATTAAGCGCTCGAAATAACTTAATTTACGCATCTCAGTCGTTTGTTCTCGATCCAAGATATACCTTTCAATAAATAATCTGACTTGAACAAGTGTAAATATTACACTTCCTACCAATAAAACTAGTGGAATACTCCAATGAATAAACAATAAATAGATGAGCAATGACACTAATGTGATAACGTGTGTGATCGATTGAAACGTGAAAGCCATTGTAGAAAAAAGCCTGTTCTCTAGCCCATTATTTGCTCGCTGCAATTTATCATACAGCTCTCCATTTTCAAATTGAGCGAGTGATAATTTATGCGTTTTACTAATAATCAGTTTTTGGATTCTAGCTTTTATGCGCTCTTGAATATGGTCTCTACTCATATTTCCATAAATATTCCCTACACTTTGTAAAACGAGCGCTAGAATAAGAAGTGCCATCCAAAGAATCGTTGTAGATGGAAATCCAACAGCATCCCCTAACTGACTGATTGCATTCACTAATTGCTGCAAAGAAAAAATAGATAATAGCGGCAATAAACCAAGACTAATCGTAAGTACCAACATGATTGCCATTTCTTTCGATGCAATAGAAATAATTAACTTGAACAATTTCCCCATATAGACCCATCTACTATAAAAAGCTTTTAGTTTATCGATGATTTGATGTTGCCCACGCGAATATGCCATCCCATTTCTCTCCACCTTACTGATACCATTCTGCTTGTAAGTGATACATCGTTGCATAGGGGCCATTTCTTCCAATCAACTCATCATGGCTTCCTATTTCAACAACTTGACCTGCCTGAAGATTAATATTTTTATCGGCTAGTCGAGCTGAACCCAAACGATGCGAAATTAACAAGGTCGTTTTTCCTTCTGACACTTGACTGAACTGCTTATACACTTCATATTCTGATTGTGCATCTAACGCAGCGGTCGGTTCATCTAACACTAAAATGTCGGCTTCTCTATAATAAGCTCGAGTGATGGCCACCTTTTGCCACTCACCACCTGATAGATCTTTAGAGTTTTCATACTCCTTGCCTAAAAGCGTGTCATAACCATTTGGTAACTGGCGAAGAACAGCATCAATTCGACTGCGCTTGGCTACTTGTGTCAACTTTTGCTCGTTATCCGCATCGGCTAGATTGCCAAATGTAATATTTTCCGTTGCACTCAACTGGTACTTCACAAAGTTTTGAAAAACAGCTGCCGCCTTGCGCCTCCAAAAGATGGGATTTATATCAGTAAGATCTACGCCATCCACTACAATCCGGCCTTCTGTAGGCTGATACAAGCCCAGTAGCAATAACGCCAATGTACTTTTCCCCGCCCCATTCTCTCCGACAAGCGCGACTTTTTCACCCGGTGCAATATGCAAATTAATCCTTTTTAGCGATTCTTTTGTGCTACCCGGATAAGTAAAACTAACATTTTCAAATTGAATTCCCTGTTCAATCACTTCAGGTGCTTGAAGGCCAGAAGCTAATTCTTCTTTGCCAGCTTGCAAAAACCGCGGGATATATTGGAAGCTATAATGAAAATCTGCGAGCGTTTCACTATGACCCGACACTTGACCAATCGCTTGTTCAAATCGATTCAACATATACAACAAGGCGACAAGTGCTCCTACCGTAATCGTTCCTTTTACGCCAGCAAACACGATGCCAATCATCATCATCGCTAGTAATAAGATGAGTATCGTTTCGCCTTTCACTCGTAACCAGGCCATTTTTTTACGAGCTGTATACAATTCACCGATAAGCTGTTCACTTAAACGTTCCCATTTCCCTAAAAAATACGGTCCAAGCCCAAACAAACGAAGTTCGGCCGCCGTCTGGCGAGAGGTCGATAAACCCATCCAGTACTGGCTATGCCGTTTGGTTGGCGATTGCTGATAATTAATCTTCATAAATTCTTTCGTTGATTTGAGGTTAATCATAATCAAAGGAACGGAGCCTACAATGAGTACAAGAGCTAATAGAATACCGCTTTTCGAGATAGCTACAATAACGACAACCAATTCAACAATACTCGCAATGATAAGTCCTATGCTTTCTAAAGCCCACGTTAACCGATGATTGATAGCCTTTTTGGCGTTTTCCAACTGATTGTAATAGTCTTCCGTTTCAAATGACTCTAAATCTAGCTGCAATGCTTTGCTGAAAATATGCTCTTTTAATATACTTGACGCTTTTTCTTGTAATTGCATAGAAATATACGGTTGAATCGATTGAGCCGCCTGTTTGATCAAAATGGCGCCGATAAAAATGACTACCCATGGCAATAAGGATTGAATTGCCATCCCGAAACTACCGTGACTCGGGTCATATTCAACTAACCTATTGATCAATGTAGTGATGGCCAGTAATTCAGCTATTAGCGTTAAACCACTAAACAAGCCTAACATCAATAGAATCAGCGTTAGTGGCTTAGAAGCTTGCCACAGCACACTTTTTAAATAGCCCCACACCTCTGTAGCATTTTTCATAGACATCCGTATAGCTTGAATTTTTTTTTGCAACGATGTATTTCCCCCTTTGTGCCACAACCTATTAGCACAGTTTTTACCTTTGCTAATTGTTAATTCCATTTTACTGTTAATGACATGAATTCAGTGTGAACTTTCAGGTGAGTCAGAATAGATAAATCCTTAAGTTTCGACACTTCGTTCAACTTCGAACGAAATGTCGCCTTTTTAAAATAGTATGCTTATTCTTCGATTAGCTTTAATTCAATATCCGTATCCGATTCATTGTCAAAGTCTATGTCTAGATATTGATAATCCGCATTTCCCCCATTGTTACTTTGGCTTCTAATTTTACGACATCATTTAGTTTCGTTAACAATCCATTAAGTATTTGCGAAAATCTCGAGGATTCATTCCGTAAAAAGAGGTGAATTGTTTCGTAAAGTAAAAAGGACTAGAAAAGCCTACATCACTCGCCACTTCCGATATTGATCTATTTGTAAACTCTAGCAGTCTGGCACCTTGTTTAAGTCTCATTGATAAAAGCGTAGCCATAATCGAATCGCCTACTTGTTCACGAAATAAGTGGGATAGACGTGAGGGTGAAAGTGATACTTGCCTTGAAATAGATTCAAGGGTATGCGTCTCTTTTAAATTCTCACTAAAAATTTGTAGTACTTCTTGAACGCGTAAATCTACTTTCATTTTATCGGTCGTTTGTGACCATTGCTTCACCGCTAATAATATCTCTTCCAGCGCATTCATGGATAACTCTTTCGATAAAAAGTGAATGCTACGATTATCATGAATCATCCTCTGGAAACTAGCTACTACACGTTCCTGAAGTTTTGATTGTTCGATGTTTAATTGAAGAAGCCCTTTGGCACGCTCCGGAAGCATCAGTAATTCAATCCAAGTTTTTCGTGGTAAAAAGTGAGACCATACGAATTCCCAGGATGAAGTATGTGTTGCATATTGGTGAACTGTTTTTGGTTTAAGTATAGCTATATGACCCTTTTTAACAATATGCACATGATCATCTACGATAAATTGACCCTCCCCAGCTATTGTATAAATAATTAACCAATCTTTGGTCCCTTCCGGTCTATAAACTTGGTAATCCTGAACTTGCCTATAATGATCACAAATGAGGACTCCAGGTGATCTAGCGGTAATAGCAGGATTGTTAAGGTTATTAGTCATATCATTCATTCCATTTCCACCAATATTCTTTATTATTGTAATTGTATTATAACTAATTTTCAGACAAAAAAGGAGTGTGTTAATTATGATCAAGGATCACATAGCTGTGACGCAAAAAGAAATGTTTGATCAAGAAGGTTATTTGATTGTTAAGGGTTTGTTTTCTAAAGAAGAAACGGAACGGCTAAAAGAACATTTCATGCAAATCCATGCAGCAGGTCCGATACCGGGGCATTTCTCGCCATTGTCAGCGGAACAAGCGAATGGGGATATATTGAAACAGTTTCCAAGAATTATGCATCCTCATAAAGTAGATCAAGTATCTATGAATTATATGTTAGATTCACGGGTTTTTTCTGTATTAACAAATTTACTAGGAGAAGAGCCATTTGCAGCACAAAGCATGTTCTATTTCAAACCACCTGGTGCAAAGGGGCAGGCACTTCATCAAGACAACTTCTATTTAAAAGTAGAGCCAGGCACTTGTATTGCGGCTTGGACTGCTGTTGACCCATCAAATGAAGAGAATGGCGGCTTATACATTGTTCCCAATTCGCAGTATTCAGAGCTACAATGTCCACATGAAGCGGATCCGGAGAAATCGTTTACTCGCGAAGAGGTACATGTGCCTGAAGGATTAATACCAATTCCTGCTATTCTTGAACCGGGAGATGTGTTGTTCTTTAACGGGAATGTCATTCACGGATCCTATCCTAATGTGTCAAAAGATAAATTTCGTCGATCATTTATTGGCCATTATGCAGGGGTTTCGACTACAAAAGCAGGGAGTTATTATAAACCGCTTTATCTTCAAGATGGATCTATACTTACAGTTGAAGGTAGCGAATCCACTCCATGCGGCAATGAATTTGATTAGATTATGATGAACTGACAGAGTCTGGCTTTAATATTTAATTTACCTTTGCTAATTGTTAAACCAATTTTACTGGTAACGATATGAACCCGGTTTGAATATCGTTACCAGTAAACTCGAATAGATAAATCTTTCGAATTCATTATTCCAAAAAACGACATTTCGTTCAACTTCGAACGAAATGTCGCGTTTTAAAAATAGTATGCTCATTTTTCGATTAGCTCTAATTCAATAACCGTATCCGATTCATCTGGAAGTCTCGCACCGGGTAGCGTGATAAAAGCCCCGCTTGCAATATCAGAGTATTGTTCCGCCGTCCACGGTGTAAATACTTGTAGCTCGGATCCATCAGCTAGCAATCTAGCTTTCTTGACTTTTCCTTTTAATCCCTCAAAATAGATAGGCCCTATCCCTCTATCATATACATGTGCATATAAGAATTTTCCTTTTTGCGTATAACGTCCCCACTCCGGCTTCGCTAAATCGGCGGCTTGGCAACCATAAATACTGTCGCCATTGCGTTTCATCCATTGGCCCACTTCCGCCAGAATAGACAAGGATTGTTCCGGAATCACACCCTTCGCATCCGGACCGACATTCAGCAACAAATTCCCGTTCTTACTGACACACTCCACTAACGTACGAATGACCTGGGTAGGCGATTTATAGTTGGTATCCCTGGCATGATAGCCCCAGTTATCATTTAATGTAATACATGCTTCCCAAGGAATTTTTTCACCGTTTTCATTCAAAATTCCTTCAGGTGGAATAATTTGTTCTGGCGAGTAAAAATCTCCCGCGTAAATTTCCGGCTTGCTTGATTTAATGTTACCACCTAGCCTGTTATCAAGCACAATATCCGGTTGGATTTCCCGAATCATATTCACTAATTCAGTCGCTTTCCACTTTTCACCTGTCATATCATCATATGAAAAATCAAACCACATCACATCAATTTTTCCGTAGTTCGTCAGCAATTCTTTAACTTGTCCATGCATATAGTCGAGGTATTTTTCAAAATCAATATCGAGATTTTTAAAGTCTTCATTGTCACGCATCGGGTGAATCGCATCGCCATAAGCTGGATAATGCTCGTGGTACCAGTCAATAATCGAATAGTAAAAACCGATCTTCAACCCTTCCGCGCGAAAAGCAGTAACATACTCTGCAATCAAATCACGTTTTGCAGGTGTGTTCGTTGCTTTATAGTCCGTCAGTTTACTATCAAATAAACAGAAGCCATCGTGGTGCTTCGTCGTCAATACAACATATTTTTGTCCTGCCGCTTTGGCAGCTTTGGCCCATTCTTTAGGATCATATTGTGTTGGGTTAAACTCCTCAAAATAACGTTGGTAGTCCGCATTGCTAATTTTTTCATAACTTCTTACCCATTCGCCCCTTGCTGGAATCGCATATAACCCCCAATGAATAAACATGCCAAAGCGATCTTCTAAAAACCATTCTGTACGTTTTGATGTATTTATCATTTTTCATCTCTCCTATTCCGGTTAGTAATAGACTTTGTGATTGCGTATTCTGTTACCGATAACTTTGAAACATTCTCTTTATAGCACCGCTCATTCACCGCATTCCAAATAATAAATCTATTTAGCACGCACTTCGTGTACTTAGTGATATCTATAAAAAAACCCTTTTATCGGCTGAATTTTATAAAAAATCCGATAAAAGGGTTGTGTAACACAAGGTTTTCCAGGTTACCAAATAAAACTTAGTCGATTAGCATCATGAAATGACCTTCGATTTTATCGGCAGTAACCGATAAATAACCATCTTCTAAACGATAGTCTAGCTCTTTAAGTTCAGGGATTATTTTAACCGATTTTACGTCCTTATCCCCCATAAAGATTGTGAATTCAATCGCATGAAGCGGAATAATGTCTTCAATTGTATAAATATCGGCAGAACGCTTTTCAGTAATATAATGTAGCGCATGGACAACTGTCGCTTGTGAATTTTCTTTTTCAGCTAATGATGTTAACAGCGTAGACGGACCATTATGAGAAATAAGTTTTTGATCCAACAGATTTTCGATGGCATCCTTCATCATTACTTTACACCATGCCGGACTATTTTTTCTGTACAGTCCAAAGATAGGATGTGAGAAATAAATAACGTGTTGATTTTTCGTCACCGCAGGATGACCAAATTCTTTCGATGATGGCGCATGTTGATGCGAACAGAATGTCTCCCCTTCTCGGTTGAAGTAAGGCTTCACAGTTTGCATTAACACTTCCGATTCCAGCGCTTTAATTTCTGCGCCTTTGACGTACATGACATATTCTTCTTTGTATAGCTCTTTACCAATGACATCATTCGGCATTACGAAATCACGATCGTAATAACAATCACCTATATATTCATTGCCATATAAAGCACTAATTTTAGTTTCTTTATCAATCAGCGATTCATATGTACCAATCACTTTTCCACCGCGCTCCGTGTAAGCTTGTAGCTTTTGCTCTAATTGCGAAGAAAAATTGATGACATCTGGCAAAATGATTAACTTGTAATTATCAAAATTCATTTGACTGTCAACGATATCAAACTGATAGGACAGTTCTTGCAACATTCTCACCGCGCCGATTAAAGATGGGTGGATACTTGGATTTTTTTCACCTGGAATGTAAAACTCTTCAGGTGTTAAGACACCAATTTCCGAGATTGGAGTTGTATCCATGCAATAAGATTCTACTGCCTTCACTCGACCATACACATGGCCAATTAACTCATAAGCTGCTTTTGACAACTTGCCATTCGGATGCAACTGATCACCAATCGAACAAGCAGCGCCGAGTGCCAACATGTTAAAGCATTCAAACTCCAAAGCCGCTTTATTTTTTAATGAATGGAAGTCTCCCCAGTATGTATGGAATTTTCCAGTCATACCGATAATGTCTTTACCCAAGTTTCGGGAATATCTCATTGTCGCTGGGAAATGATCATAGCCCCACCCACCACTTGGCAATGATTCCAATTCCAAATGTGTGAAACTCTCAAGGCTCTTTTTATTTGTTGGCCCAATGTGCGAGCTATTATAGAAAATACCGGCATGTGGTACTCTTTCTTTAATAAACGTACTAATTTCCGCCCTAAATTCATCCAACATAATCGTAGAATACGTAATTCTTTCCCGTCTACTTGTCGTATCCATGCCTTTTTTCTTCATTTCTGCAAAGCAATTATCACAATGACAATCTACTTTAAATAATATATCTAAGAACAAGCCTTCGATACGGTCACTGCCTACTACATCGATCAAATCTTCTAAATGCTCTTTAAGATAGTCTCGATAGCCGCTGTTTAAACAAATCGTATAATAAAAATGTGGAGCAGGTACGCCTTGGCTATTAATGAACTCTCCATTTTCATCAATCGCTAACCACTCAGGGTGATTGTTCATAATATAAGCATCCCATTGCACGGTTGTATAAATCGGAACTTTAATATCATTTTTATGGCATACATCGATTTGCTCTAACAACAAATTCTTATTGTCCAAATTCGGATGAATTAAATCTGGCCTAGCTTTAGAAGGATAATAGAGCCAACCATGATGACATCTCGCAAAACAAGTAATGGAATTGACATTTGCTTCTGTTAGCGTCTTTGCAAACTCCTCCGCAACAAATTCACTTCCGATATGAGGAATGTGTTCGCTGGTATGAAAATCTAAATGCACTTGTCTATAACGTAATTTACTCAATTTAGTAACCTCCATTGATTTATCATTTATAAGATATGGTTGACCATTCATCCTATAAAACATCAACTATTGATGTTAAAATAAAGATACCGATAACATTATAATAACAATGTCAAAACTTTGTGTCAACACAAGTAAATGGAATTATTAGAAGGTCGAATAAATGAGATAATTGAGGACAAAAAAAACAATTTAGCTATACAGTGTTAACATCTAGACTTTCCAAAAATAAAAGTGTAACGTTAGTCTATTCAAACTACTATAAGGAGGGGACATTTTTGATAACGATTTACGATATTGCCAAAGAGGCAAATGTTTCTGCCATGACAGTATCCAGAGTGATTAATAATGCAGATAATGTCAGTGATAAAACGCGCGAAAAAGTCGAAAGTATTATTAAAAAAATGAATTACATGCCTAATAGTTCTGCTAGAAGTCTCGTTTCTAAAAAAACTAAACTATTATCACTATTGGTGACAGACATAGCCAATCCCTTCTTTACAAGCGTTGCTCGGGGGGCTGAAGATAAAGCGATGCAGATGGGATATCAATTAATGCTTTGTAATAGTGATGAAAATGTCGAAAAGGAATCCAAATATATTGATATGCTAATTTCTACTCGAATCGACGGTGCACTTATTGCACCCGCAAACGATTCGTCTCAAAAAAGCATACTAAAACTAAGTAAATATAATATTCCAGTTGTCTTAATTGACCGCCACATTAAAGGCCTCAAATGTGATCAAGTATTGAGTGATAATGAAACAACGACTCGGCGACTTATGGAACATTTGATCCAACAAGGCCATAAGAAAATCGCCATCATCAATGGGCCATTGGATATAGCCACTGCACGTGAACGCCATCAAGCGTATTGTGATACCCTTACATTATACGGCTTAGTCATCAACCCGAACCTAATCCAACAAAGTCATTTTTTTCATGACAGTGACTTTTCCGATGCTATACAGCAAATGTTTCAATTACCGACAAATGAACAACCTACTGCAATTTTTGCAACAAGTAACTTCCTTGGCATTAATACAGTTAAATCATTAAAAAAACATCATATCAAAGTGCCAGAAGAAGTAGCCGTTGTCTGTTATGATGGGGTCCCAAATTATACAGATAGCGAACTATTTTTAACAGCAGCTGAACAACCTTCCTATCATTTCGGCTATATGGGCGCACAAATGCTCATTGAAAGAATTGAGAACACTGCACCAGAAGAGCCGCGGACGATTGTTCTGCCTGCTGAATTCAATATTAGAGCTTCGTCACTTCACAAAATCGAATAAAAAAATGATAGGGTAAGGACCGTTCGTTTCCTTCCCCTATCATTTTTGGATAGATCATGAATCGATTGCCAATTCCCACAAAATAATAACTTCATATCGATCACTATCAATTCTTTCATAAATACATTCTCGTTATTTGCAAAAAAAAAAAGAACAGGAAGAACTTGAATCCTGTTCCTTTCCATCCCTTAAAATGTACTTACTGGAGTCGTAGAAGAGCACCATCTCGATGCAAGAAGGTAATCAATCAATACCTCTTTTGCAGCATCCGTATTAATATAATTGAGAGCTTCAACCGCGTGACCTCTTACATACCGATCAGCATCATTCAATGCTTCCGCAAGATGCGGAACGGCAGCATCTGCTTCTGCACCAAAGCGACACAGCGCAAGTCCAGCTGTAAATCTTGTTTGAACATCTTCATCCTTCAATGCTCGAATTAATCCAGCGACCACTTCTTCTGTTGGCTCTTGAATCATACTAAGCGCATCTACAACTGTATGACGAACCGGTAATGAAGGATGACTGAGTAGCTCATTCAATTTTCCAACGACCGACCAAGAAATATGCCTTAGTTCCCCAAGCGCAAATACCGCATGTGCTACGGTAGATTCCTGTTCGCTTTCTAACGCCTGTTCTAAAATTGGAACCGCTTTCTCTCCTGCAATAGATAGGCCGTATGCAGCTAAACGGGAATCTTTTAGTTGTGTCGCATATAAAGCTTTTTCTAATGCAGCTAGTCCCTCATCCCCGGAGGCTGCCAATTGATAGGCTGCATTGATTGCTTCTGGCTCGTTATCTCCAATTAATGTTGTGGAAAGCTGTCCAACATCTGAATCGTTCCTTGTTTCAGCGATGGCACCAACTTTTCCAGAAAGCCAGTCCCACGTCTCTTCCCACATCTCTTCATTCTGATAAAGAAGCTCACTTGCCGATGATGGTGTTTTCCATTTCTCATTTTCATTATTCCAGCTTGGAGCTGTTGGAGCTTCTGTCCTCATAAATTCAAATTTCAGCATGTAGCGTGGCTGTCCAAGTGTATTAGCTGTTGCTCTGTGCCAAATATCATAATGAATGAGTATAAACGTTCCCGCTTCACCGCTAGCCAGTGCTTCCTTGTTCATTTCATCCTCTGTAAAAACACGTGATGCGTAATTTTGCGTTCCTGGCATGACACTTGTTGGCCCTAATTCGGGCGGCGTATTTTGAGGGAAATACATAATCATTGCCCACCACGGATGGTGATTACGCATTCTGCTATACCCCCAGTAACTATCCTTATGCCATCCACCAGGATTTGGATCTGCGTTAAAATGCCCGTGGCGATGGGTATGCATCAAATAATTTGGTCCAATGACACTTTGCAAGGCACCATCTACAGCAGGATGATCGAAAACTTTTCGCAATGCTGGCACCCTTGGTAACAAGTTATTACCTGGATTCCCCTCTTCTTGATATACATGATTCAGTTCATCCATCAGTTTCTCATGGAACTCGGGTGCAAAATCAGTTTTTAACACTAAAAATCCTTTTGTAATAAACGCTTGCATTTGCTCATCCGTCAACAAAATTGGTGCTTGTTTCATCAATTAACAGCTCCCTTGTTTTACTTTCAATATTTCAATTATGATTATACCAATTCGCATACAAGTGTCAATAATCAAATAATTTATATTTCATAATACTCGAATTTTTAGACTTTACTGTTTCAAGTGAATGAATCAATTTCATAATAGAATAATTAACCTTGGAATCCGAACAAGGTTGATTTGCGCTTCAGGCGGACGCTTTCCGCGGGCACGGCTTCAGCCGCTTCCCTCGCTACGCTCAGTCCAGGGTCTTCAGCCCGTGCTGTT